>JBEBIF010000648.1:0-1540 GCA_040080515.1 Chitinophagaceae bacterium
GAATGGTCGCAGCCCATATTCATAATTCTTATCAACCACCAGCCTTGTTCCCATGTCCTTGCTATAATGTGCCACACAAGTGGGTGCGAATGCATTTGAATCAGCAGGATCGACTATAATTGGTTTATCTCTGTATTCACCTTTTATTCTTGCGATCACTGATTCATTTAATTCTATATGCACATCTTTTTCCAATATGTCTTTTATGGTAGGTCTTTTAACCGAAGCTGACGGCGCTGAAATACTAAATGGTTTCTTCGTGGCAATAATGATCAGACGCTGCCGGGATTGGGGAACCCATATCAGCGCATCCAGCGGGCAAATTGTTTTTACATAATAGCCCGGCAGCTTTGTCATTGCCTCCATTACCACTCTGAAATGCTTCATGCCTGGTACGTTTTCCACTATATACATTTCCGGTTGTTCCAATGCTATATGCCGGAGAGCATGAGTAAATAATTCATCCCCTGTTCTTACGCCGTGGATCTCTCCAATCAGACTGTACTTTTTGCAGGGATAAGTGAACACATGAATATCAGAAGGCGGTTGATCAAGCACAGTCATTTCCTTTACATCATCCCATACAATGCGATGCCTGAAATAATGGCTGTTCATTTGCATAGTCTTCACTGCTCTCTTGTCCAGGTCAACAGATTGAATGATATTGATACCTGCCTGCATAAGCCCGATGTCCATTAAGCCTGCGCCGCTGAAATATGATTTTGCTGTAGGTGTCATTTCTTTTTGTGGCTATATGTGTTACCTGATTTATCAAGAATCCACTCCCGTTCAAAATTGATCGCAGCTTTTTCTTTAAACGCTTCTGTTATTTGCTCAATGGTGAATCCTTCTTGTGCTGCGCTGTGTAAAAGGCACATCATTACATCGACATACTCATATAGAACCCATTTTTTATCTAATGAATAAACGACTGCCTGCTTTAACTCCAGTAGTTCATGTCCTGCCTTATCAAGGCTGCTGAAACTGTTGGCTTTTTCGAATGTCTTTACACTCCATGCCATCCATAATTTTGCTTGTCTTTCAAATGCTCCTTCCATAATTAAAATATTTGTTTCGTCAACATTGATTTATATCGTTTACCCCACGCAGCTTTTGCTCCTTCTTCCCAAATAATGAAATTCTTTTTTCCTTCATACCTGCTTTTTACGAATGCGATCATGTTCTTCACAAAAACTTTTATCTGTGCATCGTACATACAGTCGCAGGCCACAGATCCACGGGGTCGCCTGCCTTCGGCATGAGAGATCACAATGAATATTTTTTTCTGCCTGCTCTTCCCCTTCACATATTTTGCTTTCAATGCCAGCCACTGTTCTTTGGTGAACCGGGAATATTGAAAGCTGTCGATGATTATGATCTTGGCACTTTGCTTTCTGCCGAGCAGGTACACCAGGTCATCATAGGGGCAATTATCCAGCACTTCATATCCATTCATCAGTTCTCCTTTTCGGGCCATCTCTGCAATGCCGCTTCGCTCCAGGTTCATTCGCACACTCTTGCTATGGCCCTCTTCATACAC
>JBEBIF010000649.1:0-1540 GCA_040080515.1 Chitinophagaceae bacterium
AATCACCTACCGGCTTGAGTATATCATACTGGTGTATTGCCAGTTGATGACCCAAAAGGCCATAGGTGTTAACTTAAGCGGCTTTAATCATCTGCATTTTCCCCAATTGACATGGACCGTACTCGATTATTTCGAGTGTTGACCTTCGAGATCGCTGGTGTAACTTCATGCAATTTTTTATCAGTCTTGGTATCTCTTCCTGTAAATAACAGATTGCCTTTTGCAGAGAATTCAGGAGCAAATCCAGAATAATAAAGGCACGTTCCTGAATCCGTTTATATAGTTTTTCCATGCTTAGTTCTTTGCGTTTGCTGTTCCAGAGCCTTATGTTTATATACGCATGAATTCGGTGAATCATTACGGCCATGATTATTTTGCCATATATTTCACAGCACAGCCTGTTTTCTCTGCCCGTATTGGACTTATGGATGCATAAAACCGTTTTGATCTGTTTAAACAACAGCTCGATCTGCCATCTCAGACTATAAAACGGTCTGACCATTTCCGGAGGCAGCCATTGCTGTGGCACATTGGTAATCATTAGTGTCCAGTCTGCCATTAGTAAATGATACTGGCTCGGTGTCTTTCCTCTTGCCCGTGAGGTTTTCTTTAGCTTCCTTCGTCTTGCATTTGCCACCTCTTGACTCACCCTCAGACATACAAGCCTACAACAAACCTGTGTTTCCTTATTCCCGCCCACGATTATCTGCATTTCATGAATGTCCCCTTTGATTTTCTTCAATACACCGAGCAGATCGACAGGTCTAAATGTCTTGGGGGCAAAAAGTCCTATACCAATAGATAACCGAGAAAGAAAATATGCCCCGATTACACATATCTCATGAAAAGTTTTCATACTGAAATATCCCAGATCAACCAGTACCAAATCCCCGCGCTGCACATGACCTGGCAACTGGGCTGTATAGGCGTTGTCAGGTGTGATGCCCGACGTTATCTCAAAAAAGCTAAGTTCTCCTCGCTTGTATTCATAACAGGTCTGCAGCTTGCAGTTTGCCTCAGATGCGCTGCCGCCGAAACCAGGCAGAACATTCTTTAGCTTGGGGTCAATATCCCAGCTTGAACTGTCAAAAATCAGGATGCGTTTAAAATAACGAAGCAGGTCAGCCCGAATCGAAGTAATTGCCGATATTTTCTGGTTCAGAATAAAATCTGAACACCTTCTCATGAATTCAATAGCACTGACTGAAAACCTGCGATGCATACCTTCCCTGCTCATTTTTACCTTTAGGGCCTCGACCATTCCCGCCAAGGAAGGATGCTTCATCCCTAATTGTCCTACCGTCAGAAGCGCCAGAAAATCAAAGGCGGTTAAGACTTTCTTGCGTTGAATAAATCCACTTTGTCGTGCCCCCTGCTCAAGCGTTTTTTTTAAAGAATGCCATCAATTCATCTATCATAATCAAGTCCTCCTCCCAAAACCCTTCTTACGGATTAAGTCAACATTAGCCTGAATCAATTCCGTGGTTAGCTTTTTGAACTCCTGATAGCTCTTTACCCTTCTACGTGCTTCCGCTAGGTC
>JBEBIF010000650.1:0-1534 GCA_040080515.1 Chitinophagaceae bacterium
GGTGTGGAATTGTATTGGGATAAACCAAAAGAACAATGGCCTGTTACTTCCAGCGGCGAACTGCAAATGACCACGGAACGATTGGACATGGAAGACCTGCTGCGATCAGCCGGGTAATGTCTTTACAAAATAATGCGGGGGAAAAGTGAAGGCAGGTGTTTGTTCTTTTTCAAAGATACCAAAGACGGTACTGCCGCTGCCACTCATAGAAGCATACAGGGCCCCGGCCTGGTACAACTGGTTTTTGATTGCTGCTATTTCAGGATGTTTTTGAAAGATGGGTTTTTCAAAATCATTAATGAGCGTTTGTTTCCATTCTTTCACTGGTGTTTGTATGATATCCAATGTGGTCTTTTCCCGGTGACGGGGAGCAATATCCCGGAAGGCATCGCCGGTGTTGATATAGATACCGGGATTTACCACTGCAAATTTATAAGCCGAAAGATCGAGTTTTATTTCAGTGAGCTGTTCACCACGGCTGGTGGCATAGCAGGGTGTGTTGATGATAAAGAACGGGCAATCACTTCCCAGTTCAGCAGCATAGGTGGTCAATTGTTGTGTGGAAAGGCCCAGTTCAAAAAGCTGGTTGTACATATGCAGGGCAAAGGCACCGTTGGAACTGCCACCACCGAGGCCGGCACCGATAGGTATGACCTTATGTATATGTACCCGCACCCAGGGCATGCGGGGAAAATCTTTCTTTAATAATTTGTACGCTTTCACGCAAAGATTGGAAGACAAACTTCCCTGTATCGGCAAGCCGCTGGTGGTAAGCGGAAAGCGGGGACTGTTTTCGGGATCTTTATTTTCAATGATCTCCAGTATATCGGTAAGTGGAATGGGATAGAAGATGGTCTCCAGGTTATGATACCCGTCGGCTCTTTTTTCGAGAATGTGAAGGCCCAGATTGATCTTACAGTTAGGATAAGCTATCACGGATAGGAGGATTTTAAAAATATATTAAGGGTGTTACGGAATAGTACCTGCTTAAATAAAGGTATTACATCAGGAGGGAAATAACAATGCTTGTTTTTTTAGTATATGAATGGGTAATCATGACAGGTTCGTTTATAACTGGCAGTAATACATTTTATAGGTATTACTCCTTAGCACCGCGGTATTGAATGGGTATGACATCGGGGTCTATCGTCTTTTATTGCGGCTGTTGATCTCATCCCGTATGGCGATGGCCCGGATATAATCTTCACTATCCAGCACGTCATTTAACAGAGTGTTCAGTTCTTCGAGTGTCATGGTCTTCAGGTCCTCATTGCCGGCAGGCCCGTCTTCTTCCACCATTACTTCCTGTTTGCCTTTTTTCTTTTTGCCGGTAGTGGCGGAATCTTCCATCAGGATGCCGGCGCTTTCGAGTATATTCTCATAGGTATAAATAGGACAACCAAAACGAACGGCCAGGGCAATAGCATCGGAGGTGCGGGAGTCAATTTCGACGGTATCATTCTCGGTAGAGCAAACCAGTTTGGAATAAAATATGCCTTCCTGCAGGTCGCAAATGATGATCTCATGCAGGTCC
>JBEBIF010000651.1:0-1533 GCA_040080515.1 Chitinophagaceae bacterium
ATCCTGCCATATCCATCCATCAGGCGTAGTAGCTACTTCAAACTTACTGTCATCCACATACATCAGGTAGTTAACAGTATCCACTTTCAGGCTTTTTATACTTTTAGCGACCTGGTTTATTATTGCAGATTCTTTTGTATTATCATATCGCCAGCTTCCAAAAGTGGGATCCCCGGATGGCAATACGAAAATCCGTCCGTTACATTTTCTTCCTGCAATAGTACCCTGGTATCCAAACCTGGTTGTATAGCGATACTCCTTTCCGAGCAATTCAAAAGCGGTAACACTGGTAATGATCTTTTGTGTGGAAGCCGGTGCCAATCCAATTTGCGAATTCCTGTCAAATATCACCTGCCCTGTTTTGGCATCAATAACATAAAGGGAACTGATCGCATGTTTCAACTGGCTGTCGCCTTCAAATTGCTGAAAGGTTTTTTGCAATCTCTGAGAGACTGTCTGCGCAAAAGAGGCGGTAACAAATAAACTGTATCCGGCAATCAAAAGGATTTTTTTCATATATCATTCCACATTATGACTTCAAATTTAGCCTTCTCCTACCTTTGCTGGCAATGAAAAATGTTAATGCCTCCATCATCACTATTGGGGATGAACTGCTGATAGGACAAACTATTGATACCAACAGCGCCTTTATAGCCCAGGAACTGAACAAGATCGGTGTGTGGGTACGCCGCCGGGTGGCCGTTGGCGATGTGTACGACGATATCTGGAATGCCCTTGATGAGGAAGGCAGGCAATCAGACATCATTATCATCACCGGCGGATTGGGACCAACAGCAGATGATATTACCAAGCCACTGCTTTGCAAGTACTTTGGCGGCAAACTGGTAGTGAATGAAAAAGTGCTGGCCCATGTGAAGTATTTATTTGAAGTAGTATTTCGCCGGCCAGCACCGATACTGGACAGGAACCTGAAGCAGGCTGAAGTGCCGGATGTTTGTACTGTTTTATTTAATGAAAGGGGGACGGCACCGGGGATGCTTTTCCGAAAGGCAATAGCCCCCCTAAATCCCCCACAAGGGGGGACTTTGGACTCCGATTCTTCAAAAAGTCATTACAGTTACTTGACGTCTGATCCTGTTGTTTATGATATACTAAAAAAGTATGTAGCAGAACATAGAAGTAATCCTACTGAAGCTGAAAAATTATTATGGAAGTGGCTTAAAGGAAGAAAAATAGGTGGGTATAAATTCAGAAGGCAGCATATTATTGGTTCTTATATAGCCGATTTTGTGTGCCTGCCTGAAAAGCTGATCATTGAGGTCGATGGATTAATACACCAGGTGCCGGAGAATCAAATAAATGATGCAGAACGAACTGCGGCACTGAACAGGTTAGGTTTTGATGTGATCCGATTTACGAATGACCAGGTTTTAGATAATACTGATAATGTCATTAATACAATACTTACCGAGCTAAAAAAGGAAAAATCAAAAAAATCGGAGTCTGAGAACCCTCCTTTGGAGGGCAGGGAGGCCCCGGTTCTCGGCATTACCGGCACCGGGGGCGCTGGTA
>JBEBIF010000170.1:0-7303 GCA_040080515.1 Chitinophagaceae bacterium
CTTCCGGAGTATTTTTATCACCTTCCATTTTTTTATCTGCCAGGCTGCTGTTACCAAACACAACAGGGTAAGTGGCATACCAGCCTTTATCATCAAATACACTCAGTTCATAATCCGATTTATCAATAATGATTGAAACGGACCCAATCGGCCCTTTTGTATCACGGCTTAGCTTTTTACTGGTTCGGTGAGAATGGGTATTAGCTTCAGATGCCAGTAAAGTGCTCCCCAGGAAGACAGAAGTGAATACGAAAAAGTTTTTCATTTTCTATTAGTGTTTTCGGTAAGACCAGATGTAACCTGCCTGGTTAAAGGCGAGGCGGCAGGCTAAGGTGGGAGCTGCTTTTGTATCATGGCTAATAATCAGTAACTGTCCAGTTGTTCAAACGCAGTGCCACGTTCTTTTATTTTGCAGTGTGGATAGCTTTTAACGGGACGTTTAGAAAAGATACGGTGGATAAGTACCGCAATTGCTAAGTAATGTTGCTGTGAATAAAAAAAACCGGTCTTATTGTAAAACAAGACCGGTTTATATTGTATGCGGGATATAATTACCAGTTGCTAAAGCGGAAGCCGAAGTTATAAGGCTTTATATCCAGCCCTCTTTCATACATTGATTTAGCGGCATAGGATCCAAAGAAGCGGACAGGGCCCATGGATAACTCTGCCACATAGGCCAGTTTCCATTTTTCCAGTTCAAAATCATCTTTTGTTTTTTTCTTGCCTTCATCGGAGGTAATGGTCTTATTCCGGGCACTGTACAGGTAGCCAACGCTTACTCCTGCACTAAATCCAAAGCCCTTATTTCTTTTAGGAGTAAAGTTGAAATTGAGCATCATTGGAACGGTAAGGTAGTCGGTAGCCAGTTTGTTTTTTTCATACTTACGACCAACAGTTCCGTCCAGGATCACACGGGGTGGATTGGGGATGGCAGCTGTATTTTCCTGGTAACGGATGGGTTGTTTATAATAGTAGTTATTCAATTCCAGTCCAAGACCGTATTTCAGGTTCAGTACATGCTTACTTATGTTCAGCTTCTGCATAAAGAACCAGATGTTCATATTCCGGGACCGGCCGTCTTTCAGGTCAAACCAGGTTTTGTTTCCACCCGGAGCATACGCTTGTGCTGCAGCGCTGCCATAATTGGTCTTATCAGAATAGTTGGAGAAACCGAAGTCGAATATCCACCAGTTGGTAGTAAGGTTAGAAGGTTTATCACCCCGGCGGTTCCGCATTTTGTAAGCGGTATCTTCTTTCATTTGACGGTCTTTACTGCCTGCTTTGCGGATGATGACCATGCCTCCGATGCGGATAGTATCATCAGCAGGGGGCTGGTTTTGTTTGCCGGTGGTATCTGTTTGAGCAAAGCTTATCAGCATTGAGCACAAAGCGATGCATAGGGTAAAAATCCTTTTCATTTTCTTCACATTTAAAATTGAGTAAAAATAGTGTTATTTCATTTTGATAGCCAAACCGGCGATGAGTAACCGGTCTTCGCCATCAGTAGCGTCAATTTTAGTTCTTTTTTCAAAGGTCCGTGTCACCTTCCGGAAGAAGCCACGGAGTTTGTTTTTCTTGCCGCTACCGCCCTCATCAATGAATGAAGCGGGTTGTATGTCAGACGGATGAGGGTTTTGAGTTGTTACAACCGTATTTGTTAAAGAGTTTTGAGCGTTATTGGGTTCATCAGGAATGGTTACTTGTACCACTGCATCTTTTGGTGTGTTTCCAATTGCGTTAGGATTATTGACGGGCAAAGGAAGATTATTGGATGGTTTATAGTTATTATCAGCCACTACAGGTGCATCATTCTTTATCTGAACCGGCGAATTGGCAACGTTGTTTTTATCAACCATTATGTTGTTGGTCTTTTGTGCAGCGGGATTAGTTCCCTGTTTATAAATAGCAGTAGCAGCTTCCTGTTTTTCATTGCCACTGGTCGTTGTATTAATAGCAGGGCTGACCGTTTCTTTTACTGTGGCAACCGGGTTTTCAGAAGTCTTTACTCCCGGAGATTTCACAGGTATCGCTTTCGGGACATCCTTTGCAATGGAGCCGTCCTTAGTTCCCGAAGGCTTATTATTAACGATGATAACGGTAGTAAGACCGAGGGCAAACAATAATACAGCTGCAGCAGCCAACCATCTTTTGAAAGCTACGGGCCTTATCTTTTCTTCTTTTCTGTAAAGTGATTCTTTATGGGCAAATTCTATAGTTTCAGGCTGTAGTTTGGTCTTCAGCAGCAGTTCCAGTTCTTTTTTTGCGGCAGGGTTGGCGGCAATAAATTGGTCAACCGTTGCTTTTTGTACAGGCGTAAGCTCATTATCTGTATAAAGTACGAGCCACTCTTCATAATTGGAAAGAACAACCGGCATTTTGCCGTCTGTTTTCATCAGTTCTTCTTTAGCGCTAAAAGTGATAGAGGTATCCGGCTCCAGTTTGTATTGAAGCAGAGAATCCAGTTCATCTTTCAGGTCAGGATTGTTTTGAATAAATACCTCCACCATGCGGCGATCTTCGCTGCCCAGTTCATTATCCATATACAGGATAAAATACTCTTCGTAATTATGGCGGTTAATATTCATATTGTCTGATGTCGGAGGTCTGTGGTCCGAAGTCGGAGGTAAGAAGTCAGAAGGAGTCTTGTATTTCGTACTTCCACTTCATACCTCGTAGTTCTAAATTACATTCTCCATTTTTACCAAATATTCTTTCAATTGCACCCTGGCCCTGTGAAGATAAACTTTCACCTGGCTGGGGTTCAGGTTCATTATTTGCCCGATCTCTTCATAACTGTATCCTTCATAATCTTTCAACAGCACCAGCGACCGCTGGGTTTCGCTTAACCGGTTCAGTGCTTCATTCAATACTTTTTTCAGGTTATTGACCGGCTGGTTTTGTACCCGGGCTTCAGCGCTAAACTCATCTCTCAGTTGTATCCGTTTTACTTTCCGGATATGATCGATCATTTGGTGATAGGCTACTGTAAACAGGTATGATTTGCTTTTTTGAGCGTCCACATCATCCCGGTTGCGCCACATTTTTTCAAAAGCGGTCTGCACCACATCCCTGGCATCCTCCTCATGGCGGAGGTTCTTCAGGATGAAGCGGTACACATTATCTGCGTACGTGGTCACACATTCATTGTATTCTCTTTCAGTCATACAGACAGCCGGAAAAGCAGGTAAAGGTAATTATTGGTGTTTGCTTTGAAAGGTTAAACGGGCAAAGGGAGAAATAGTTACAGGCACCCGGATTTTTTTTAACTCATGACTTGTTGAAAATCAATACACAGGATTGATAATGAAAATAAATTGGCGGGAAAGGCTTTCGGGAGGTGTTTCAACAGGGCTATTGCTTTTTTCGGTGCAGGTGGGAGACGTTTTCTTGCAGCAGGTTGATTTTTCAGCCGAATTTTCAGGCGGAGCGGCAGAAGCGGAACGAAGGGCCAAAAGCCCGGCAAACAGGAAAATAGCGATGCCGCTGATAAGGACCCAGTTCTTTTTCTGCATGGTGTTGGTTTTTGGATGGGACGAAAGTAGAGCAGAAAATGTTACAAGTTTCTTATTATTTACCAGGCGGCCATAAAAAGCAAGTAAACGGCACATTGGAATTTAATCCATTCTACCCATTAAAACCCATCCCATCCGTGGTTATATTTGCCTATAAACCATGCTATATGAATGAAAAACTGGTACAGCGCATTGCTGATGAAGTGGAGGAGATAAAAACCTCCGGACTGTACAAAACAGAACGGGTGATCAGCAGTCCGCAAGGTGCGGAGATAACTGTAAATTCCGCAAGTGGCGGGACAGATGGGAAAACAGTATTGAATTTTTGTGCCAACAACTATCTCGGGCTTTCTTCTCATCCCAAAGTGATAGCTGCCGCCCATAATGCCATTGATGAAAGGGGCTATGGGATGAGCAGCGTCCGGTTTATCTGCGGCACACAGGATATTCATAAACAACTGGAAGAAAAGATATCCGCATTTCTTGGTACAGAGGATACCATATTATATGCCGCTGCCTTTGATGCGAATGGCGGTGTTTTCGAACCCTTATTCAATGAAACAGATGCCATTATTTCTGATGCATTGAATCATGCTTCGATCATTGATGGTGTTCGTTTGTGCAAAGCACAGCGTTTCCGCTATGAACATAATAATATGGACGACCTGGAAGCTAAACTGAAAGAAGCTGCCGGATGCCGCAGCCGCATTATTGTTACCGATGGCTCCTTCAGCATGGATGGAACGATAGCTCAATTAGATAAGATCGTGGAGCTGGCTGAAAAATATGATGCCTGCATTATGATCGATGAGTGCCATTCTTCCGGTTTTTTAGGAAAAACGGGACGGGGTACTCATGAATATCGCGGCGTGATGGGAAAGATCGATATCATCACCGGGACATTAGGAAAAGCATTGGGTGGCGCATCAGGTGGCTTCACTTCGGGCAGAAAGGAAATAATTGATATGTTGCGGCAGAAATCAAGACCATACCTTTTTAGTAATACACTGGCACCTTCAATTGTAGGTGCATCTATTGCGGTATTGGATATGCTTACAGAAACCACAGAGCTGAGAGATAAATTAGAGAGCAACACCAAGTATTTTCGCAGCAAAATGACGGAAGCTGGGTTTGATATCAGGCCCGGCGATCATCCTATTGTTCCTATTATGTTATACGATGCAGTACTGGCGCAAACCATGGCTGCCAAACTGCTGGAAGAAGGCATTTATGTTATAGGCTTCTTCTTTCCTGTGGTGGCAAAAGGACAGGCACGAATACGGGTGCAGCTGAGTGCGGCACATGAAACAGCGCATCTGGATAAAGCCATTGCAGCCTTTACCAAGATCGGGAAAGAATTAGGAGTATTGAAGTGAGAGTGCCGGAGGCAGTAAAATACAACTGCTAAACAGATTTTTACAGCGTAACTAATAAAAAAGGGCGTTCAAATTTTGAACGCCCTTTCAGTTTCTATTACTGGGATTACTTAATTCTTAGTTGTGAAGCAGCCTCTCTTAATGCGGGTGCCCCAACATTGTCACCTTCAAGTGATACGAGAAAACGACCCCCGGAAAAGAAAGTAACCGTACAGTCATTAGATGTTTTGTCGCAATGTTCAAAGCCTTTGCCGCCGTTAATGTCGATGCTTTTAGTATATTCTTCTTCATTTTCCTCTTGTATGTTTAGCAAGCCCAGGTATTGCATAGAATAGATACCGGCCCCGCCCGGCCCTGCACAATCGTATATATTTAAAGTAATAGTGATGGAGTCGTTCAGTTCATAATCGGCAGTGACCATGCCGGTACCGGAGCTGGCTGTGGCATCAAACTCCGTTCTTTTGCCGCCCATTAATGTTTCCGGGATAAGTGCTTTTAGCTGATCAAGACTAAGTGGCTCCAGTTTGCCCAGTTCGTCCTTTACTTTTTCCATATCCTCTGCTGCATCTTTCACTTTGTTTATTTGTGCAGCCGTATCTTCTCCGGTAATAGAAGCATCTTTTGTTTTGCTTTGATTACAGGAAGCAAGCAATAAGAAGGCAATAGCCCATAAAAAAGAGGTTCGTTTCATATATGATTTTATTTAAAAGGTAAAATTACTGCAAGTGGGGTTTTTACGATAAACCCGTTTGCAATACAATTTAACAAAGGAAATTATAAAAAAAGAAGACAAATGCTATGAAAAACAATTTCTGGTTATTATTTTCGTTTTCTACTACGATGGCATAAAAACTCTACTCACCATTTTCCTCTGGAATTCTCTTATTTAATTTTTTGACCTGTACGGTGTAGCAATGATGCGAAAGCTGTACCCAAACCTTCAAAAGAGTATGAAGAAGTTAATGTTTTGCATTGCCATGGCGGCTACAATTACGGTTATTTTTAGTTCCTGTGCGGCTACAAAAAGAGATTGCCAGGGAAATAAACACTACAAACAGAAAGGCGGGTTTTATATGTAATGTATAACGCTGGCTGATAAAATTGAGTCCCGGTATTCGCCGGGATTTTTTATTTTTAGAAAAACACGATTATGAAGATGGGCATCCTTGCGATTATTTGTTGTCTTGCCGGTTCCATATTAAAAGGCCAGTCAGCATCATTTCCACAAAGCTGGGTGGGAAATTGGAAGGGCGAACTGCAATGGTTTAAAACAGGAAAGGCCGAACCGCAAAAAGTAAATATGGAGCTGAGAATACAACCGGCAGACAGTGCCAACACATATACCTGGCAGATCATTTATGGTTCACCAACTGAAGACAACCGTCCTTATACACTGATACCAAAAGATACAACCGGCGTTCATTGGGTAATTGATGAAAATAACGGAATAGTACTGGACCAGTTTTGGATTGCGGACAAATTCAGCGGCGTATTTACAGTAATGAATAACACCATCATCAATAGCTACTGGATAGAGAATGATAAACTGATGATCGAGTTTTACAGCATCGGTGCTAAGCCTAGTGCAACTACCGGAAACGGAACAGAAGAGAGCCCTTCAGTAGACAGCTATAAGATCGGCAGCTATCAGAAAGCGGTTCTTACCCGGCAATGATCAGTGAAGTTATTTGATCTTGGGAATCATTCCCCGGATGCCCATATCCACTACCTGCTCGCCTTTACCGGGTTCCCAACGGCCATCATTCACCACATCGGTCCATTCAAAGCTTTTATTGGTGCTGAGCGAAACTTCAATAATAATATCTGTTGTTTCCTTACCGGTGATCTTTAATTTACCGGGAGCAAAAGCAGCCGTTACCACACAGGAGCCTGCCGGAATTGGAGAAGTGGCAAAGATCGGGTTAGGCACTGTAGTAGCTCCGGCAGGTGCCTGACCCGAAGTAATAAATGGATAATTGACCCCGGAAAAACTGACCGTTGTTTCAAATCCCCAGAAGCCTTGCGCTTTATTCGCATTCACGGTAAGGCTTTGATTTTTGATCGTATGATTTTTAATATAAGTACGATAGCCAATAAAAGAAGCCACCGTTCCGGGAAATGATTGTTTAATGGTAATGCCGCTTATTACGGTGTCAATATAATAGCTCACATCATAGTTCTGGTAAGCCAATGACACCCGTAACCACTCGTATTCACCTGCCGCAATACTTTTGAGCGGAATGGAAAAAAAGGTTTCATTGTTGCCGGCGAAGCTGGATTTTTCAAAATCAATAGCTGTGGAACCACCAACGGCTGTTTCGGGAGCATGATATAAAACGGCCCCGCCACCCAATGCCGTAAAAGCAACAGGAGCCAGCTCCACATAGTGAGCACTCATTTTATTGAACAACGGGC
>JBEBIF010000652.1:0-1531 GCA_040080515.1 Chitinophagaceae bacterium
CAAATATGCTGGTCAGTTTCTTCTTCACAAATAAAGAATTGGCGAGCCGCCCCAGCCACCATAGCCGGTTCTTATAATGCACAATATCAGTCATTTCCACACCGCCCGGAATTTCCTTGAAATGGTGCTGGTGCTGCCACAATGCGTAAGGACCAAAGCGCTGCTCATCAATAAAATATTCCATATCCTTTACCTGTGTGATCTCTGTCATCCAGTAAATCGGAATGTTAAGCACCGGTCTTACCTTATATTCGATAAGCTGCCCGGCATACATCCTGCTGCCCTGATGTTTGGAGATCACTTTGAAACCCATATTGTCCGGGGTGATGACCTGCAGGTTGCCCGGATCGGAAAAGAAATTCCAGGCCTTTTCCAGCGATACCGGGATTTTCTGGACTGTTTTGATAGAATGTACTGCCATGCAGATTAATAGCCCCCTGACCCCCGAAGGGGGAAAAGAAACCTGGTTAATTAGTTTTTACAATTATTGTTTACCAAATACCGTATCGCCATAATTCTTTATCAGCACAGTATTTTAAATGACTAAATTCGTTTTAATAACCAAGACTGGTATTAAAAGTTCATTTCGAATGTCATTAAATAAAGACAGATTAGAAATAAAATTCGCAGAAGAATACGACAAGCTGAATGAAAAGCAGCGGCTGGCAGTTAGTACTATCGAAGGGCCGGTAATGGTGATCGCAGGTCCCGGCACCGGTAAAACGCAGATACTCGCCAGCCGTATCGGTAAGATATTGCTGGAGACAGATGCCGCACCCGAAAATATTCTTTGTCTTACATACACCGACTCAGGTGCTGTAGCCATGCGAAAACGGTTGCAACAATTCATCGGGCCCGATGCCTATAAAGTAAATATCTACACCTTTCATGCCTTTTGTAATGATGTGATACAGGAAAACCTGTCGCTGTTTGAAAAAACAGCCCTCGACGCTATCTCCGACCTGGAAAAGATCGAACTCTTCAAAGAACTGATCGACTCCTTTCCCAAAAATCATCCGCTCAAAAGATATCGTGGCGATGTGTACTTTGAAGTGAATAATTTGAAATCGCTGTTCAGTAATATGAAACGGGAAGGATGGACCCCGGAATTCATCAACCAGAAAATAGACGAATACCTGGCAGACCTTCCCAACCGTGACGAATTTATTTATAAAAGAAAATACAAAGAGTTCAATCCCGGTGATCTGAAGAAAGATAAGATAGACGAAGAAAAGGAGCGGATGGAAAAGTTGCGGGCAGCCGTAGGCGAGTTTGACCGTTTTCAGCAACTGATGCGCAAAAAGAACCGCTACGATTTTGATGACATGATCAACTGGGTGATCAAAGCCTTTGATGAAAACAAAGGCCTGCTCGCCAATTACCAGGAAAAATACCAGTACATACTGGTGGATGAATACCAGGATACAAGCGGTACCCAAAACCGGCTGGTGGAATTGCTGATCAGTTATTGGGAAACACCCAATGTGTTTGTAGTGGGTGATGATGACCAGAGTATCTACCGCTTCCAGGG
>JBEBIF010000653.1:0-1530 GCA_040080515.1 Chitinophagaceae bacterium
TTGTTGGTATAGCCAAAGTTGTAAACGAAGCCCACCAGGATCCAACTACCACAGATGACAAGTGGGTGGCTGTTGACCTGAAGCCGGTAAAGAAACTGAAGAAGCCGGTTACTCTGGCACAGATTAAAGTAGATAAGCGATTAGGTGATATGGCATTGGTAAGATTGGGGAGATTATCAGTGCAGCCTGTTACAGAAGCAGAATGGCGTATTGTAATGGAGATGGCAGGAGAATAGATATCACTGATTAAAGGATTATAACTGATTTCGTTGATCAGTTTAAGTAATGCTACAAACTCATATTGCTTAAAAGAAAAGTTAATCCAACAGCGCTTCAAATTATTTATTGAATGGCGAAGGTTACCTAATCAGGTATTGTGGTATCAATAACTGAATTACGAATGTGATTTTTCAGGTAAACAGCAGATCGCTTTGTATAACAGTTTAGTTGATATAAAGCCAATCCTGTAATCCATCAAAATCATTCCATCCGTGATTGACTCTCACCTTTTAACCTAAAAAGTATAGCCATGAAAAAATTATTGATCGGGCTGCTCGTAGTGGCAGCCGGAGCAGGAGCCTTCTTTTTCTTCAACAAAAAAAAGAACAACAACACAGCATCCATCAACAAAGAATTTATTATCGGGAAATGGAAACCGGCAGCCAATCAACCGGTGATTGATACCATTCAACCCCTTTATCAATTCGATTTTCAGAAAGATGGTATTGCCATGCGTTCCCTCAGTGATTCAGCAAAAGCAGATACCGCTCATTATGAATGGAACAAAGCCAATGAACTGGTAGTAAAGGAAAAAGCCACTGATACTACCGGCGCTACTTATGTGGTGGTTAGATTGACAGCTGACACACTGCAGCTACAATCCAAAGGCAATAATGTGAATATGCTGCTCACTAAAGCAAAGTAAAAAAAAGAATGTCCCGCAACTGCCGGGACTTTTTTATGTAAACAAACTTCTGTCGAATCTAATTAGTTCACCATTCAATCTTAGGGTCATGAAAATCATAATCACTGCTTTGGCAGCGCTGCTGCTGTTTACCGGGTGCAACAAAAATTCTAAAGAGGCGAATGCGGATGTGCAATCACTTGCTAAAGAAGTCTCTGATGCAAAAGATATCGCTGCCACCGACTATGGGAATGGCGTAGCTGATACTACTGTTGTGCCACCAATTCCCGGCCATCCAGAAAAGAAAAAGCAACCGGGTCAATCGCAACCAGTGCCCGTTACAGACTGGGACAAGAAGATCATCAAAAATGCCACACTGAATATTGAAGTAAAGGATTATAACAAGTATTACACTTCCTCGAGGGAAAAAATAAAAAGCCTGGGCGGCTATGTGGCGCAGGAAGAACAAAGCCAGTCGGATTATAAAATTGAGAATACACTGATCATTAAAGTACCGGTGGACCAGTTTGATAATGCTGTAATACTGCTTTCTTCCAATGCAGAGAAAGTAAACGAACGTAAAATTTCCTCACAGGATGTTACCACAGAATTTATCGATACCAAAT
>JBEBIF010000654.1:0-1530 GCA_040080515.1 Chitinophagaceae bacterium
TCATAATATAAGGTTTATTTCTAGACGGGGACAGTTGCCATTAATAACGGCGGTACGGAACAAGTGGAAGTTATTACAGCTAATGGTGCTGCCGCTAAGGTAAAAAAAATAATAAAACAAACCATTTTATTTTTTACCGGTCATTTGTAAAAACTCTGCTTCGGATATAATTTTAACGGTATTGATCTTCTTTGCTTTTTCCAGTTTGCTGCCGGCATCTTCTCCTACTACGAGGTAATTCAGTTTGGCACTTACACCACTTACTATTTGTCCGCCATTTTCTTCTGCCATTGCTTCGGCATCACTTCTTTTTAAAGTGGGCAATGTGCCGGTAAATAAAAAGGTCTGACCAGTAAGGTTGCCCCTGGCAGTGAGTTGCTTTTTCTCATTTTTTAATTGCAGCCCTGTTTTTTCCAGTTGCTCCAGCATTTCAATATTACTCTTGTTGCTGAAGAAGTGATAAATACTGCCGGCTACTTTTGGTCCCACATCTTCCAGGTTTTGCAGGTCTTCCAGGGAAAACTTTTTGAATTCCAGCAAATGAGTTACGGCCTGTGCCAGTGTTTTGGCTGTTGTTTCACCTACAAAACGGATTCCCAATGCATAGATCAAACGGTGCAGGGGTTGTTTTTTTGAATTGAGGATAGCGGATTGTAAATTTTGTATCGATCTTTCTTTAAAACCTTCCTGGCGGGCAATGGTATCAAAGTCTAATTTATAAACACCGGGAATATCTTTCAGCAATCCCAGCTCATAGAATTTCCGGACATTGGCCTCGCCAAAACCACGGATATCCATGGCATCCTTACTTACAAAATGGATGATACGTTCCACCACTTGTGCCGGGCATTCTATATTGATACAACGCCACACGGCTTCTTCTTCTTCCTTAAATAATTTGTTGTTGCAAACCGGGCAACTGGTGGGGAATGTGATCTTCTTTTCCTTGCCGGTGCGGACATCAGGAAGTGATTTTACAATTTGCGGAATTACATCTCCGGCACGTTCTATCAAAACGGTATCACCGATACGCAGGTCTTTTTCTTTAATGTATTCTTCGTTGTGAATGGAAATGCTGCTAACAGTTACGCCACCCACACCAACGGGTTCCAGTTTGGCCACCGGTGTTACTGCTCCTGTTCTTCCTACCTGGAACTCCACATTCAGCAATTTAGTGGTGCCCTGTCTTGCCTTGAATTTATAGGCGATGGCCCAGCGGGGATGGTGGGAGGTCATTCCCATTTTTTCCTGCAGGGTAATATCATTTACTTTTATTACCATGCCATCTATCTCATACGGAAGGTCATCTCTTTCAGTTTCGAACTCACTGCAATACTTTATAACACCTTCAATGCCTTTGAACAATTTTTTTTCTTTTTGCGGGCTGCGGAAACCAAGCTCCCATAGTAATTGCAGGGAACCGGAATGAGTGGTAAGTTCAGTGGGGATCTTTTTTCCTTTTGCCAAAGAAAAATAGCTGATATGATATACAAAAGCTTCCAGGTTTCTTTTAGCAGCTTCATTGGGGTC
>JBEBIF010000171.1:0-7271 GCA_040080515.1 Chitinophagaceae bacterium
ATGGGTAATCAGGCGCGGCTGCAGGCGGGGGCGGGGATCGTGGCCGATTCTAAGCCCGCGTTTGAGTGGCAGGAAGTGCTGCATAAGCTGGCGGGGTTCTTTAATACTGTTTTTGAAAAAACAATTATTGATGGCCTGGTAAATGGAGTGGGCCGGTTGGTTAACTATGGCAGCCGGCAAATGCGCCTGTTGCAAAGTGGCCAGGTGGGCAATTATGTGTTGTTGATGGTAGTAAGTATGGTGTTGATTTTTGTGTTACAATTCTTTTTGAGAAAATAATATGGTTCCTGTTTTACTGATATTAATCCCATTGCTGAGCGGTCTGGCTGCTTTTTTTATTAAAAATGAAAAAGCGGTACGGTCATGGGTATTGTTTTCTGCGCTGCTTACCCTGTTACTTTCTATAGCCGGGTTGACGGTGTTGAATGAAGAGAAATATCTGCAGCATCAATGTGAATGGCTGCAAACATTGGGAAGCAGCTTTTCAGTGAAGCTGGATGGCATGGGCCAATTGCTCTGCCTCCTGAATGCCATTGCCTACCCACTGGTGATCCTGGCCACCTGGAAAAGTTCTTATAAAAAAGCAAACAACTTTTTTGCGTTGATGCTGCTGGCACAGGCAGGTATGATGGGTGTATTCCTGGCGATGGATGCGTTGCTGTTTTATTTCTTCTGGGAACTGGCGCTGATACCTATGTATTTTCTCTGCTCTCAATGGGGTGGTGAGAAGAGAATAGCGGTGACCTTCAAGTTTTTCATCTACACTTTTATTGGTTCCCTGCTGATGCTGGTGGGTATTTTATATATCCAATCCCGCACTGCTACGCATTCTTTTGATATAGCTGCATTCTATTCTGTGGACCTGCCGGTGAAGGAGCAAAACTTTCTGTTCTGGTTACTGTTTGCAGCATTTGCCATTAAAATGCCCATATTCCCGCTGCATACCTGGCAGCCGGATACGTATGAACAGGCGCCCACCGCCACTACCATGATACTAAGCGGGGTGATGGTAAAAATGGGAGTGTTTGGTTTGATACGATGGTTACTTCCGGTACTGCCATTGGCCTCTTTCCAATTGGCAAACTATATTACCACTATAGCCATTGTGGGAATGATATATGCCTCACTGGTCGCTATACGGCAGAATGACCTGAAACGGCTGGTGGCATATTCCTCTATCGCACATATTGGTCTTATGTGTGCAGCTATTTTTTCGGAAACGGTAAGTGGTATGCAGGGGGTGATGATACAAATGTTCAATCATGGAATCAATATCATCGGCTTGTGGATAGTGGTGGAAGTAATCGAAAGACAATTTGGTACCCGCAAAATTTCAGAGTTGGGTGGTCTGGCCCAAAAAGCCCCGGCAATGGCAATGTTGCTGGTAGTGGTGGCACTTGCCAATATTGCATTGCCACTGACCAATGCATTTGCCGGCGAATTCCTTATGTTCAACGGGTTGTTTAATTCGGTAGGATCCAAATATTCTGTATGGTTCACGGCGCTGGCAGGAAGCAGTATCATACTGGCGGCAGTTTATACATTGTCTATGATCCGTAAAGTTTTTTATGGAACATCCAATGCGCTGACCGTTGCTGTTACTGATCTGGGCATTACAGAAAAAATAGCGCTGGGTTTTATTGTAGTACTGATCTTTTTCTTTGGTATCTACCCGCAGGCACTCCTAAATGTAACCAGTGAGATATCAGAGTTTATTTTAACAAGGGCACATGTGCTTAAGAAATAAGAACGTATTAATTATTGTATGAACGCATTATTATTATCGGCATTATTAGGGGTTGTCATGATGTTCAGCGGCATATGGCTGAAGAAAAAAGCCGCTGTGCGACAGGTGGCTGTTGCAGGCATGCTCTTGTTGCTGGTGGTAAACATACTGGAGATGTATGGAATAGTGTTTTTTAAATTCAATACCAGCGGGATGATCGAATTCGACCGGTTTGCCCTGCTTTTCAATACCGTTGCATTTCTGTCCACGTTGTTGTTCCTGCTGCTTTCGTCCACTGATATGGAAAAGGTGGGAGTGAATTATGCAGAATATTTTGCCCTTATATTTTTCATTCTTTGTGGCATCACCCTTACTTCGTCTTTTAAATCATTGCTGCTGCTTTTCCTCGGTATAGAGATCATTTCAATACCGCTCTACATACTTACCGGCAGTGACAAGAGAAACCTCAAAAGCAATGAAGCTTCTCTGAAATATTTTTTATTAGGCTCTTTTTCCACTGGTCTGATGCTGATGGGTATTGCATTGATCTATGGTGCTACCGGTACGTTTGATACTGCTAAAATAAACATGGTTTCCGCCGTTCCCTCAGCTTTACTGGTGGCAGGAATGTTGTTATTGCTTTTTTCCATGTCATTCAAAGTATCAGCAGCTCCCTTTCACTTCTGGACACCCGATGTGTACGATGGTGCCCCCACAGTATTTACTTCCTTTATGGCTACGGTGGTAAAAGCGGCAGTGTTCATTGCGTTCATCCGCTTGTTTGATGATGCGTTCGGAGCTCTTCAAAAGAATTGGCAGCTGTTTGTGGTCATTATTACTGCCGCCACATTGTTTATTGGAAATATTACTGCCGTCTTTCAGCAAAGCGTAAAACGGATGCTGGCCTATTCCAGCATCGCACAGGCCGGCTTTATGATGCTGGCACTCTTTAGTATGAGTGCGGTGGCAAAAGAAGGCTTGCTGCTTTATACGGTAGCGTACAGTTTTGCTACGATCGGCATCTTTGCCGTATTGATAAAGATGAACGATTATACATTTGACGGATTTAATGGGTTTGCCAAAAAAGAACCCTTGCTGGCAGCGGTCACCACTATATTCCTTTTGTCGCTGGCGGGTATCCCTTTAACAGCAGGCTTCCTGTCCAAATTTTTTATGCTGAAGGCCTTACTGGCCAAAAGCAACCATGTCTGGCTGGCCGTCTTTGCTGTTTTGATGGCGGCAGTCAGCATTTACTACTATTTCAGGGTCATACAGGCCATGTACTTTAAGGAAGGAGAAGGCGCTTCTGCGCCAACCAATCCTTTCTTTAAGTGGACACTGGTGGTGCTGGCCGGGATCATCATTCTGCTTGGTGTCAACCCGGACCTTCTGCTCCGGTGGATCTATTTTTGATCCTTTTTCCTTTTAACACAATTCACCCATCACAAGGCTTCTTTGCGTAATTTCGGGCAATGAGGTTCAGGGATATTTTTTTGCTGGCATTCCGCACTATTCGCAGTAATAAGTTACGCACCGGCCTCACGGTCTCTATTATTGCATTTGGTATCATGGCTTTGATCGGGATCATTACGGCTATTAAGGCAATGAATCAGAAATTTACAGAGAGTTTCTCCACTATGGGAGCCAATGCCTTTACCGTGCGGTTTAAGGAGCGGAACATTCGTTTCGGAAATGATAACCAGGAAGAACTCAAATTGTCTAAAAAGGGAAAAAAGAAAGAAAAAAAATCAAACCTCGGAAGAGTCATTACTAAAGATGAGGCAGAGCTTTTTGTAGAACGCTATGACTTTCCTGCAACAAAAAGTATTTCCATTTTTGGCAGCCGTACCAATATTGCTTCTTATGAAACCCGGAAAACAAGCCCCAATGTGGTCGTTTATGGCGGTGATGAGAATTATTTATTGCTGAACGGCTGGACCATACAATATGGACGAAACCTCAACCGGATGGATGTGCAGACCGGAAGGAACGTTTGTCTGCTGGGCTACGATGTGGCGAAAAGGTTATTCAAAGAGGGAACTGAAAGAGCAGTGAACTCCGTTGTGCGTATCAATAATATACCCTACCGGGTGCTGGCAGTACTGGAAAGCCGGGGATCTGTATTTGGTATGAGCCGTGATAATGTAATTGTATCCAGCTATTCTAATATCGACAGAAATTTCTCGTCTAATTTCTCTTTTGTGATCGCCGTAATGACCAGCGACCTGCTCAAAGTAAATGAAGCGATGGGCGAAGCAGAAGGTACGTTCAGGGCCATAAGGAAGTTAAACACCACCGAGGGCAATAATTTTGTACTTGACAGAAGCGATAGCATTGCAGAAAAGGCAATGAACAGTTTGCGGTTTCTTACCATTTCGGCTACTGTTATCGGGCTTATTACACTAATTGGGGCTGCTATTGGTTTAATGAATATTATGCTGGTTTCAGTTTCAGAAAGAACAAGAGAAGTGGGATTAGTAAAAGCGATAGGCGGCAAAAGCAAGATGGTAAGCCGCCAGTTTTTGCTGGAAGCGATCATTATCAGTTTGCTGGGGGCTGTTTTTGGTATCATACTGGGTGTATTTGTGGGCAACCTGTTTTCCATCGTATTGAAAACCGGGTTTGTGGTGCCCTGGAACTGGGTTCTTTATGGTGTTGTTATCTGCACCTTTACCGGTTTACTGGCGGGTTTATACCCGGCATTGAAGGCAGGGAAACTAAATCCGATTGAAGCACTTCGTTACGAGTAAGGTGCTGTTTTTCAACTGCAACCGTTTGTTATTCCGGCTTAAAATTCTTTTCAAATTAATTGCCTGATAGTTGTTCCGTTTAAAAAAATCCTTAACTTGAAGCCCCGCCTGAAAAAAATGAAGGGTGGGGATTTTTGTATATACTTTTTTCTTAGCATTGTAACTCTGAAAAAGGATTAGTATCTAAACTTTTAAAACTAAAAAACTAAGATCATGGCAGAGATTAAACCAACTGCATCTGTTAAGGCCACATCGGTACAACCAAAGAAAAGTAGTAACGCTATTTCATGGATTGCTCCCGTTTTTTGTATTGTAGCAGGGTATGCTATCTGGCGTTTTATTCTTGGAAATCCTGACGGATTTGAGAACCCGTCCAAGGAAGGAGGATTTTGGCCGCATCACAAAAACCCTAAAAGTGCTTTGAATGGCATTTATGAAGGTGGTATCATCGTTCCGTTATTGATCGGTATGTTATTGATGGTTATTGTGTTTTCTATTGAGCGTTTCCTTACCATCCGCAGAGCATTGGGTAATGGTTCTATCTCTGACTTTATCCGCAAAGTACAGTATCACCTGGCTAACCGTAATGTGGATGCCGCTCTGTCTGAGTGTGATAAACAACGTGGTTCTGTAGGTAATGTAATGAAAGCCGGTCTTCGCCGTTACAAAGAGATGATCAATGAAGGCGGTTTGAATACAGAACAAAAAGTAATGTCTATTCAAAAAGAAGTGGAAGAAGCTACTGCACTGGAGTTGCCGATGCTGCAAAAGAACCTGGTGTTCCTTTCCACTATTACATCAGTAGGTACCCTTGTGGCCCTTTTGGGTACGGTATTGGGTATGATACGTTCCTTCGCTGCCCTGGGTAAAGATGGTGGTGCAGGCGCTGCCGGAGACCTGGCGGTTGGTATCTCTGAAGCCTTGTATAATACAGCGTTGGGTATCGGTACATCCGCCCTGGCCCTGATCATGTACAATGTGTTCACTACTAAGATTGACTCGATTACATATGGCATCGATGAATCAGGTTTCACCCTTACACAAAGCTTTGGCTCCCTGTACAAATAATCTGCAGGAAAGACCATTTTTTGTATGGAAAAATGAAACATATTCATCTCAATTCTAAACTATTGTAATCATGCCAAGTGTAAAAATTCCAAAGAAGAGTACGGATACGGACATGACCCCCTTTGTGGACATAGCCTTCCTGATCCTCTCCTTCTTTATCATGGCTACCAAGTTCAAACCACCTGAGCCGGTGGAGATCAAAACCCCTGGCTCTGTGTTGTCCCAAAAATTACCGGAGAATAATGCGGTGATGATAACAATTGACTCTGCAGACAAGGTTTATTTTACCGTGTTGTCTGATAAGGATAAAACCAAATTCGACGCTATTATTAATGGAATTAATACCAGTCAGAATTTGCAGTTGTCACCCGCAGAGATTCAGAATTTCAGGCAAACCTTTCTGGTAGGTGTTCCTTTTGCCGGGTTGAAACAATTGCTCGGTACCGATCCCAAAGTACAGGCAACCTTAAAGCAACCAGGAATTCCGGTAAAGGATTCTGCCAATAACCAGCTGATCTGGTGGATACGGGAAGCAAAGAATGCATTTGCAGGGCAGAAACTGAATTACCTGATCAAAGGAGATGGAAAATCAAAATACCCGGCATTTGAAGCAGTGATTGCCGCTTTGAAGAAGAACGATGAGTTGAAATACAACCTCGTTACGTCGCTGGATGATATTCCAACAGGCTCTGAACTGGACCGGTTCCTTCAATCAGGCCAAAAATTGAAATAACTTTTTTAATTAATTAAACCCAATAACATGGCAAGTATAGATACCGGTGGTGGCGACGGCCATAAAAAAGGCCCCGGGGTGAAAAAAGCCAAAAAGCTTTCTACCCGTGTGGATATGACGCCGATGGTGGACCTGGGATTCCTGCTGATTACGTTCTTCGTATTCACGGCTACCATGAGCACGCCAACCACTCTTGACCTGAATATGCCAAAGGATGTGGATGACCCGCTTAAAAAGACCGAAGTAAAACAATCGGGTGTTCTCTCCATTATATTAGGAAAAGGAGACCAGGTGTATTATTATGAAGGCCAGCTGGAAGTAAGTGCAGAGAAGAACAACTTTAAGCAAACCACTTTCAAAGGCATCCGGGACATTATCATTAATAAGAAGAAAGATGTAAAGAGCAGGCACCAGCATAATGATGAGATATGCAACCCTGAAAGGCAATCAGCCAAGAATAAAAAGGATCCCAACTGGGAAAAGGCCTGTGAAGATGTGGATTTTGTAGTTATTATCAAACCAGACGAGGATGCCACTTATAAGAACACGGTGGACATCCTGGATGAAATGACCATCAACCAGGTAAAAAGATATGCCATGGTGAAGGTGCTGGAGGATGAAATGAAACTGGTAAGAGCCACAGAAGCCACTAATGGCATAAAATGATTATAAATGATGTGGAATCAATAAGTTCCCGCATCTAATTAAAAACGCTACATAATGGAAGCCAACAAAATTTTATCAGCCGATGTTCTTGACCTTGTTTTTGAGGGCCGGAACAAAGACTATGGCGCTTATGATTTGAGAAAAACCTATAACCGCCGTATTACCCGTGCCCTTATCATTACTGCTTCTATTGCAGCCCTGGCCCTGATTGGTTCAATACTGGCCAGCGCTATGAAGAGTGATAAGGACAATAAGGTAAAACTGAATGAAATGACCATTCAGGATGTGAAGCAGGAGGAGAAAAAAGAACCCCCGCCTCCGCCCCCAC
>JBEBIF010000655.1:0-1517 GCA_040080515.1 Chitinophagaceae bacterium
AAGGGAGAGTTACGCATAAATAAGAGGTAAAATTAGAGAGTAAATAGTAAGGTCATTGTTTTGTTGAACACTTATTTTTGCTGGTTTCCCGGGTAAATGGGCAAAACTTAATTTTGTGTTGTTAGGTTCAGGGGGCAATTTTACCACAAACATTTATTCACTATCAAGGAGTATTCGGCAAAATGGCAAGAATAATCGGTGTAGCAAATCAAAAAGGGGGTGTTGGCAAAACCACAACAGCTATTAACCTGGCTGCAAGTTTTGCAGTATTGGAATATAAAACGTTGTTGGTGGATGCTGATCCGCAGGCCAATAGTACTACGGGAGTTGGTTTTGATCTGCATAATGTGACCCAAAGCCTGTACGACTGCATGGTAAATGAGGCCCGGGCAAAAGACCTGGTACTAAAAACGGAGATTCCCAACTTAGACCTCATTCCCTCTCATATTGACCTGGTAGGCGCTGAAATAGAAATGATCAATTATCCCAACCGGGAAATGGTACTTAAAAACCTGCTGGATCCAATTCGGGAAGATTACGATTTCATTGTTATTGATTGCTCCCCGTCATTAGGATTGATAACCGTAAATGCGCTGACCGCAGCCGATTCCGTAGTGGTGCCCGTGCAATGCGAATTTTTTGCACTGGAAGGTTTGGGTAAATTACTCAATACGATCAAGATCGTTCAAAGCCGTCTCAATACCGCATTGGTAATTGAAGGAATATTGATGACCATGTATGATGGCCGCCTCCGCTTGTGCAACCAGGTTGTGAGTGAAGTACGCCGTCATTTTGAGGATATGGTATTCAGCACCATCATTCACCGCAATGCAAGACTGGCCGAAGCCCCAAGTGCCGGCAAACCGGTAATATTGTACGATGCCAGCAGCAAGGGTTCTATAAATTATCTTAATCTTGCCAAAGAGATCCTGCAGAAAAATGATATGACGAAGATCAGGAACGAAGAGCGGATCATGGAGCTCTAACCGTTTCATGTCTAAAGTTTAAGGTTTATATTCCTGAATGCGACCAACCTTAAACTTTAGACCTTAAACATTTAACATGACCAACCCAAAACAAAATAAAGAATTACTCGGCAAAGGCATACGCTCCCTGTTGCAGAATATTGATGCTGATCTGAAAAACACCAGCGGCAGCTTGAAGAATACCGTAGTGGAAAATGTGACCGGTACCAACCGGATCGCTGTTGCTGATATTGAAGCCAATCCTAAACAACCCCGCCGCGACTTTGATGAAAAATCATTGCTGGAACTGGCCGAATCAATAAAATTGCATGATATCATTCAGCCGGTCACTGTTTCTAAACTGGCAAATGGCAAGTACCGGCTTATAGCCGGGGAAAGAAGACTAAGGGCCTCCAAATTGGCGGGTATAAAAGATATACCTGCTTACATACGGCAGGCCAATGATTCCGAACTGCTGGAACTGGCCCTGCTGGAAAACCTGCAACGGGAAGACCTGAATGCCATGGAAGTTTCACTCAGCTACAAAAGAAT
>JBEBIF010000656.1:0-1513 GCA_040080515.1 Chitinophagaceae bacterium
GAAACACTAAGGGGCATTGGGCTAAGCAATGCCAAAGTGAGTTATGTAAAAAATGTGGCGCAGTTTGAAATAGAATCCGGGATGGATGCAAAGAAGCTGGGTAAAATGACGAATGAAGAAGTGGTTGAGTATCTCATTGTTATTAAAGGAGTAGGAAGATGGACGATAGAAATGCTGCTGATGTTTGCACTGGGCCGGGAAGATGTATTTGCCGTGGATGACCTGGGTATTCAGAATGCCATGATCAAACTGTATCAATTAGAAAACAGCGATAAAAAGAGATTGAAAGAAGATATGCTGCGGTTGTCTGCGAAGTGGAGCCCTTACCGCACTTATGCCTGTGTGCATCTGTGGCGGTGGAAGGATAATGAGCCGGTGGTGAAAAAGAAGAGGCCGAAGGAGAAGATTAAGTAACGAGTTTACGATAGCAGGATTCCCAACTCTTATAGACAACACATGCCGGAGCCGTCCGTCTTCTTTTGGACGGTTGAGGATGTAAGCCACAAAATGCGGGAGGTAAAAATTTACGGGATGTATTGTACATGTGTTCGATGAATGCGATTAAAACAAATACCGCATGTAAAGCATTGTATGAACGACTAAGGGCTAATGGAAAGACAGGGAAACAAGCATTGATTGCAGTATGTAACAAGCTTTTAAAACAAGTATTTGCCGTAGTAAAAAACAACAGCTTGTATCAACCAAATTATTGTTCAGCTAAACCATAAAAAAGATCAAAATTTGTTTGGTTTTTTACACAGTTCATGTTAGCGGTAGTTTTATTCACTGATTCTTTGATAATAATTATCCTTTGATCAGCGCTTTTAAAAACAATTGTACAGGTTCCGATCTTCCAATTGGTTCTAAAAAAAGGTTGAATATATTCACAGCTAAAGCCAGCAAGGTAGCAGGATGTTTGAGCTTTTGATATTTCCATGCAAAAAAAAGCAACATCGCAATGATCAGGCCTGTTGAAAAATAAAGTGAGGACATGATATCAATATTGGGCCAGTTATGACCATACATGGCCATCGTCACAAATTGTGCACCGCGGCCCAGTGCTGGCATCATGATAATAAATACAGTTGATATCAGCCACCAGGCATGATCTTCCACCTGCTTGCGGTGGATAATACTTTTTATTACAGCAAATCCAAAAGCTATCATCATTACGATCTCTACAGCTGCCACGCCCAGGAAGAACCAGGGCTTGAACGGGCCGAACCGTTCCGGGTCGACCACTGAACTTTCAGCAGATACAATATCCCGGTGTAATATGCTCAGCGCAGTTATGCATACTGCACCGGCTATGAACATCCCGATAATGCCATTGGTACGATGTTTTGTCATTTGCCCGTGCGTGGCATAATATGGCTGAATGATGAGGTAGAGATACCACACGGTTCCTGTGAGGTAATGAATATGTACAGACCATGCGTTGTCTGTAAAATCGCCCCAGTAGTCATAAAAGATACCGGCCTGCATGACCAGCATGGGGATGATCATCCATAGA
>JBEBIF010000172.1:0-7218 GCA_040080515.1 Chitinophagaceae bacterium
GTCTATCAGCAATACCGGGTGGGTGGGCATCTTGATAAAGTAATAGAAGGGGCAAAGAATATGGTGAAGTGGAAAAAAGAGTTGAAAAGTAAAAAGCCGTTTATTGTTTTTCAGTTCCTGGTAGTAAAACCAAATGAGCACCAGATCGAAGACGTGAAGAAACTGGGCAAAGAAATTGGTGTGGATGATGTGTGGTTCAAAACCGCCCAGGTATATGATTATGAAAAGGACCCAAACCAACTGATCCCCACCATTGACAAATACAGCCGCTACCGCAAAACGGAGACCGGCTATGAGTTCAAAGGAAAACTGGCCAATCATTGCTGGCGGCTCTGGCATGATCCGGTGATAACGTGGGATGGACTGGTAGCCCCTTGTTGTTTTGATAAGGATGCGCAACACCAGTTGGGTGATCTCAAGAAAAAACCATTTAAAGAGATCTGGAAAAACGGGGAGTACTCAAAATTCAGACAACAAATATTAAAAGGACGAAAGAATATTGATATCTGTTCCAATTGCAGTGAGGGGACAAAAGTGTGGGAACAGTCTTAAGGAGCAGCCGTCCTGATTAAATGAACAAATTATGCAAATACCATCTTCCATTTCCACCCGCTTACACTACCAGCATAAGGTTTTGGTAGATCTGATAGACGGGTTTACTGATGAACAAATAAGGCGGAATGTGCTCAATGGCAAATGGTCCATTTTTGAAAATATGGTTCACCTGCAAACATACCAGCACACATTTATCAGCAGGGTAAAACAGATACTGGAGGGCACCAACCCGGAATTTTCCCGCTATTCTGCAGAAGCGGATCCGTTGTTTTTAGATAATTGCCATAAATCCACCCGTGAAATAATGCAGGACCTGCTTACAATCCGAAAAGATATGACATCCGGGATGCTGGGGTTTAAGGAAACAGACCTTTCGAAGACCGGCTCTCATCCTTATTTTGGCAGTATGAACCTGCTGCAATGGATGAACTTCTTCCTGCTGCATGAGGCACATCATCTCTTTACTGTATTTAAACTGGGAGCAGAGCTCAAAAAGTTATGAGTTCTGAGTTGCGAGTTTCGGGCAAAACCCTGCAACAGGAGGATTACTACAACTTTGGTTATATTTAGAAGTAAAGTCTCGCAACTCGCAGCTAATAAACTCGCTGCTTGCATTTCTCTACCATTTCTTCATTTCATCAAATATCGATGTGTAAAAAGAAGTAAACCCTTCAAAAAAGTGGCGGAGAGATTCTGTAAATATTTTCATGGTTCGTTGATTTAAGGTTTGTACTGCAAATGAAACTCTTTTTGGGATATACGACAATACCATAAAGAGGGGTTTTTTTGCACTATTGCTGCCCGATCAATGTTAACAAATGGCTAATTGAACTGCTGGTTTCAAAATAAATTTGCCAATTCAATGTTGCAACATTAATTTTGTGGTATTAATTTATTCACCTAAAAAATAGTATCATGAGCGACTTAAGAACCGATGTAGATCAGCTGAACCAGATGATCCTGGAAGGCAAGATCCTTGAAGCTTTCGAAAAATTTTATGCAGATGAGGTAGTAATGCAGGACAACGATTACCCGGCCCGTGTTGGCAAGGAAGTGAACCGCCAGGCAGAAGAAGCTTTTGTAGGCGGCCTTACCGAATTCCGTGGCGCCAAAGTCATCAGCACTATCATCAGCGATGGCCTGGCCGTTGTAGAGTGGTGGTTTGATTACACTCATAAAGACTATGGCACACGTAGTTATACCCAACTGGCTGTTCAGCGTTGGAAAGGCGGAAAGATCGTTGAAGAGAAATTTTATTACAATAACTAAGGCTTCCGTTGAGCTGCATCAAAAAGTTTTGGGCAATCATACCAGCTTAGCCCAAAACTTTTTACTTTTAAGCCGTAAGCAATCATGATGGGTATAGAAAAGGATATACAACAGGCTAAATTCCGCAATCCGCACCAAAAGGCTGCCATCAACCTTATCTATACACTCTCCTGGATGAGAGAAAAGACCAAATGCATTTTTGAAGCAGAAGACGTTACTGCCCAGCAGTTTAATATTCTCCGGATATTAAGAGGAAGCTTTCCAAAACCTCTTTCCACATTACAGATACGGGAGCGAATGCTGGAAAAAATGAGTGATACCAGCCGCATTGTGGACCGTCTTATTACAAAGGGGTTAGTAAAAAAAATAACCTGTAAGAATGACCGCCGCCTCGTGGATGTGATCATTACAGATAAAGGGAAAAAACTACTGGAAAGACTGGATGCCCGCCAGGATGAGATAGACGGAGTGCTCCAAAACCTTTCAGAAAAAGATGCTAATATTCTCAGCGAATTGCTTGACAAGATCAGGGATGGCAGTGAATAATGTATTTTTGCCCGCGAGTTCGCCGAACCATGATTACTCATCCCGAATCTGAAAACATGATTAGATCTGCCACCTGGTTACTCTGCCTCATTTTGTTGCCATTCTCCTCCCTTCCCGCCCAGCCTAAATACGAATTTCGTGGCGTGTGGATCGCCACTGTTAATAATATAGACTGGCCGCAGGCCGGGGTAAATGACCCCGAAAAACAAAAAGCAGATTACATCCAACTGCTTGATTTACACCAAAAAAATGGCATGAACGCCATGATCGTACAGGTGCGTCCTGCTGCCGATGCTTTTTACCCCTCGCAATACGAGCCATGGAGCCAGTGGCTTACTGGTGTGCAGGGGCAGCCCCCTTCACCCTATTATGATCCGATGGAGTTCATGATAAAAGAAACCCATAAAAGGGGAATGGAATTTCATGCCTGGCTAAACCCTTACCGTGCGGTACATAATACCACTGGTGGAAGCCCCCTTGCTGCTAATCATATCACCCGCATTCATCCCGAATGGTTTTTGACCTACGGTGATAAAAAATATTTCGATCCCGGTAATAAAGAAGCGCAAAAGTTTGTGATCAATGTGGTACGGGATATTGTAAAACGATATGATGTGGATGCCATTCACATGGACGACTATTTTTATCCTTACCGGATCAAAGGAAAAGAATTTCCTGATGCCGTTAGCTATGCCCGGTCTGGCAGCAAGCTGAGCAAAGACGACTGGAGAAGAAGTAATGTGGATTCGATCATACTGGCACTACACCATGTAATAAAACAGGAAAGGAAATTATGCCGCTTTGGTATTTCCCCCTTTGGAGTTTGGCGCAATAAAAGCCAGGACCCCGAGGGCAGCGACAGCAAGGCGGGACAAACCAATTATGATGATCTGTACGCCGATGTTTTATTATGGCTGAAAAAAGGCTGGATCGATTATATCACGCCACAGCTATACCGGGAGATTGGCGATGACCTGATGGCTTATGAAAAATTATTGGATTGGTGGAGCCGCCACAGCTATGGAAAGCATATCTATATTGGTCATGGAATTTACCGGGGAGTGAGCAAAGAAACCCCGGGTTGGGGTAATCCAACACAGATACCAGACCAGTTAAAACTGTTGCGCCGTTATCCTAATGTGCAGGGAAGTATCTATTTCAGCAGCAAATCGTTTGAAAAAAACCCGCAGGGATGGAATGACAGTTTACAAAACAATTACTATAAATACCCGGCCTTGCTGCCACCAATGAGGTGGATAGACAATGAAAAACCCTGGCCGCCGATCGTGGAACGGACCATTACCAATGATTCCATCATTCAACTGAATGTGAGGCCTGATCCCAGGAACCGGGTGGAAATAAAATACTATGTCGTATATCAGTATGCCGCTGATTCACACAGTGAGACCTTTGGCAATTCCCCAAAGTACATTTCAAGGTTTGTAACGATGCCGGGAGGTTTTCAGCTAAAAGAGACGCTTTCTTCACAACATTTTTCTTACCGGTATGTAATCACCGCCGTTGGCCGGAATAACAATGAAAGCGACCTGAGTGAAATCGCCATCCTGGTGCAACCCAGTGGGAAATGGGAGTTTTATACGCCGTAAACCCATTTTACGGAGAGAAAAAGTAAAGGGGAAATACAAAAAAAGAACCTTCCGCCGATTTTCTACCTTTGCCATGCTTACAGGTATTTCTTACTGTAAGCAATTATTAATTCATAATTATTCATTTTTAATTATCCCCCATGCCCGGCTACGAACTCTGGAGTGACAAAGAAAGAAAAGAAGTAAATGAGGTGCTGGAAACCGGCATCCTGATGCGCTATGGTTTTGACGGACCCAGAAAAGGTATTTGGAAAAGCAAAGAACTGGAAGCTGCTATCTGCAAAACATTTGGCAGCAAGTATGCCCAGCTAACTTCCAGCGGCACATCGGCGCTTACCACTGCCATGAGTGCTTTAGGCATCGGTTATGGCGATGAGATAATCACTCCGTCATTCACATTTGTGGCTTCCTTTGAAGCCGTGCTGAGTGTGGGTGCTATTCCTGTGCTGGTGGATGTGGACGATACGCTAACATTAGATCCCGAAGCCGTTCGAAAAGCCATCACCTCAAAAACAAAAGCCATCATGCCTGTACATATGTGCGGCAGTATGGCCGATATGGATGCACTGATAACCATTTGTAAAGAACACAACCTCATTTTATTGGAAGATGCCTGCCAGAGTATTGGCGGCTCGTACAAAGGAAAATCATTGGGAACGATTGGTGATGCCGGAACCTTCTCTTTTGATTTTGTAAAAACGATGACCTGTGCAGAAGGCGGTGTGGTGATTACCAACCGGGAAGATATTTACACTAAATCTGATGGCTATACCGATCATGGTCACGATCATAAAGGTGCTGACCGCGGCGCTGACCTGCACCCGTTCATTGGTTATAACTACCGCATATCTGAACTGCATGCAGCCGTGGGGCTGGCGCAAATAAAAAGGCTTGATGAGTTTTTGACGCTTCAGAAAAAGAATCATGCGCAACTGAAAGCTATTTTACAACAAGTGCCGGAGATCTCATTCAGAAGAATACCAGATCCGGCAGGTGACAGTTGCAGCTTTATCAGTTGGTTTTTGCCAACGGCAGCATTGACAAAGGCAGTTGTAGCTGAAATGAAAGCGCAAAACATATTACCGGGCAATTTTTACTGGTTTGATAATAACTGGCATTATATCCGCAAGTGGGACCACCTGAAAAACTCAGCTACGCTCAACTCCCTGCACCCGGATATAAAAGCACAGGTGATGCAACAGGCAAATAAAGATTTTGCCGCCAGTGATGCTATCATGAGCCGTTGCATTTCCACTTCCATCAGTTTGTTATGGTCGGAAGAACAGATAAAAGAGAAAGGCGAAAAGATGGTGACTGCGGTGAAGAAGGTGCTGTGTGAGCAATCTGTTTCCCTGTAATAGTTCTATTGTGGCTTTATCGCATTCGGTTTTTGCTCCATCCAGTTTACATAATCCAGGGAGCCCAGGCGAAAGCGGATGGGAATCCGGGTGATCTTGTCCAGCTTCAGTTCAGTTTTGCAAATAATTCCTAAACTATTCGGGTAGCATGATGCTGTTGGTATGTTTACCAGCCGAAAGACGCTTTTATTGCCTGTGCAATCCTCAAAACCTATTACTATACGGGGGCTGAATTTAGATTTAAAGACGGTTGGTGTTTTAGGAATGCTTAATATTCCAGCCGGAACCTGGGTTATTATCTTATTCTGCCCCAAAATTCTCCCCTGAAAGATTAACAGTAACACAACAAGAAAGAAAATTAACCGTTGGCGCATCTTTACTTTATTTGTACCTAAATTTACGGCATTATTTTTGTGCAACGGCGGAATTTTTGAAAATCAGCCTCTAAAAGAAAAAACACTAATCGAACCATGGCACTGAGCCAGAGCTTACAGCAGAAATTATTACAAAAACTGTCGCCCCAGCAGATTCAACTCATGAAACTGCTGCAGGTACCTACGGCCAATTTGGAAACCCGGATTAAGGAAGAGCTGGAAGAAAACCCTGCCCTGGAACTGGATGAAGACAAACATGAGGATGCCGATGACATTAAAGACGAATTCAGCGAGCCCGGAGAGGAGGAATATGAAGATGCCGACGGCAGCACAGACGAATACGACAATATAGACGTCAGCGAATATGTGCAGGATGGGGATGATGAAGTGGGAGACTACAAACTGCGGGATGATAACTACCCCGAGGAAGATGAAGGCCGCCAGTTGCCTTTTAAAACAGAAACCAGCTTTTATGAGCTGCTGCTGAATCAGCTGGGGCTATTGAAACTGGAAGAAAAAGAGCAAACGATTGCAGAACAGATCGTAGGCAGTATAGATGAAGATGGCTACCTGCGCCGGGAAACAGCTGCCATTGTGGACGACCTGGCCTTTCGCCAGAATATCATTGCAACAGAACCTGAAGTAGAAGCCCTGATAAAACGGATCCAGCTATTTGATCCTGCCGGCGTGGCTGCCCGCAACCTGCAGGAATGCCTGCTGTTGCAACTGTTCCGTCAAAAGGATGAAGGTATGCCTGTGGATGTCGCTATCAAAGCTATCACCAAGTACTTTGATGAATTTACTAAAAAGCACTATGAAAAGATCCAGCGGGGCTTAAATATCGATGACGACCAACTGCGGGAAGTGATGCAGCACATCATCCGGCTGAACCCCAAACCCGGAGGCGTTGTGGGTGAAAACAACAAAGGGGAAAACTATGTAGTGCCTGACTTCTTCATCATGAATAATTCAGGTAAACTTGAACTCACCCTTAACAGCCGCAATGCTCCCGAACTCCGCATCAGCGAGGGCTACCGGGATATGCTGAAAGAATACGACCGGGGGGCTAAAAAAGACAAGCGGCAAAAAGAAGCCGTGCTCTTCATCAAACAAAAGATTGATTCTGCCAAGTGGTTCATTGACGCTATCAAGCAACGGCAACATACATTGCTCAGTACGATGAACGCCATCATGGAACATCAGTATGAGTTCTTTCTGACGGGTGATGAAACTGAGCTGAAGCCGATGATCTTAAAAGACATTGCCGAAAAGACCAACCTGGATATTTCTACCGTAAGCCGGGTAGCCAACAGTAAGTTTGTGCAAACAGAATTTGGTACCTATCGTCTCAAGTTCTTCTTCAGCGAATCATTGAGTACCGACAGTGGGGAAGAGGTTTCTACACGGGAGGTAAAGAAGATACTCAGCAACCTGATAGAAGCCGAAGAGAAAAAACACCCGTTGAGCGATGAACGGCTGACTGAATTACTACAGGAAAAGGGCTACAAT
>JBEBIF010000173.1:0-7207 GCA_040080515.1 Chitinophagaceae bacterium
TGACAATGCTGTCGCCGGCGGATAGTTTGCTGATATCTTTTTCAATTTCAAAGAACAGCTCTCCTTCCAGCACATAGGTTATTTGTTCGCTGTCGTGTTTGTGTACTGAAAAATGAGTATTGGGCGGCACTTCAAATAAGGTGAACTGGAGGTTTTCGCCATTAATGGACCAGAAGGAGGAACCGGTTTCTTTATCCAGCCTCAGGGCCTGTTCATTGCTATAGTAATAACGGGCTTGTTTGCCAATATCGGCCAGCACCATGTAGGCAGATGAAGAAGGACACAGTGACGAAAACTCTGTCGTTGCCTTTATGGCTGCCGCTGCCGTCTCCCGGTCTGTAGCTACGAATCCCTTTTTGGAAAAATATTTTTCTGCTGTTGTAGTCAACAGGTGCAGGGTGTGGATGCCAGACTGGTGAGCAATTGACAGTAGCCGGGTAAACAAATGGCTTCCAATTTTTTTGTCCCGGAAGTTCTTATCCACGACAAACGATCTGAGCAAGCCGTCTTTGCCATATTGTTCAATACCAACGCAGCCAACAATTGCATTTTCTTTAGAAACAGCAACAAGAAAATCGATCTTACCGGGCATAATATCGGATATGGGCAGTTCGCTTTTCTCTAACAGGTCAATAATTCCTGCCAGGTCTTCCTCATTTCCAATTCGATAGCTTAGTTCTGTGATCATACTTGTTTTAATTAGCAACAGGCTTTTTCGTTTTTTACTTTCAGGTTTGCAAAAAGAAAATTGAACTCACTGTTGAATTTTTCAAAGGCTTTCCAGTTGATGCAATAGCAACTACGGGGACCATCTATAGTACCACTGATCAATCCGGCATTTTTCAATTCTTTCAGGTGCTGGGATACGGTGCTCTGGGCCAGTGGCAACAGCTCAACGATCTCACCACAGATACATTCATTCCGCTGTGCCAGCACCTTCAGGATGGCAATGCGTGCAGGATGTGCCATTGCCTTGGCAAATGTTGCCAGGTCCTGTTCTTTTTGTGTAAATTCTTCTTTCTTGTGAACCGCCATATTGAAATCTTATATCGCAAATATACGATAAGACATTTCATATCACCAAATCTTTTTGAACAAAATTCAAGTCGCTATCTTAGCCTAAACTTTCTCAATTGAACCGGATAGACCGACTTCATGCTATTCTTACCCAGCTGCAGAGTAAGCGGAGGGTGACTGCCCAACAGGTGGCCGACCGCTTTTCTATCAGCCTGCGCACCGTTTACCGGGATATAAAAGCATTGGAAGAGAGCGGTGTACCCGTGATCGGCGAAGCCGGATCTGGCTATACTATTATGGAAGGATACAGGCTGCCGCCCATTATGTTTACACAAGAGGAGGCCGCTGCCCTGCTGATGGGCGGCAAGCTGGCACAGCAAATGACAGATGACTCTGTCCGAAAAGGGTTTGACGATGCGATGTTCAAGATACAATCAGTACTAAGGGCGGCTGATAAAGACTACGTGGAGCAACTGCTTCCCAATGTAGAAGTGTCGCCATCAAGGGTAAAGGTGGAAGAGATGCCAGGCAAACACCTGACAGCGTTGCAAAAGGCCGTTGCTGAAAAAAGAGTGATCAGCATCCGCTACCAAACCAACCGGGAAACGATCTCTGAAAGACAGGTAGAACCGGTCGGGCTCTGGCATTACAGCCAGCACTGGCACCTGATCGGCTGGTGCAGGCTGAGACAAAATTACCGTGACTTTCGTGTCAGCAGGATCCTGCTACTACAGCTAAAGGATGAAACCTATAAGAACCGCTCTTATGAATCATTAAAGGAATATATCAGCAGCGTTACCGACATCTCATCACACTTGCAGGAAATGGTCGTACTATTTAATAAAGAAGAAAGCCACTATATATTTGAAAGCAAATACCAGCAGGGTTTTGTAAAACAGGAAGAAGCAGGTGATAAGGTCCGCATGCACTTTCTTACACCACATCCTGAATACTTTGGCCGGTGGCTGCTTATGTACACCAACCTGGTAGAAGTAGAATCTCCCGCAGCCCTTAAAACCATTATGAAAAACCTGCTGGAAGAGCTAAAGAAAACCTATTCCTGAAAAATTTTAAAATACTTTTTTCCTGCTGACATAAGGCTGTCACTATCCATGATTTGTTTTGTATCCTAAAACAAAAATTATGGAGGTCAAAACACAACCACCGATGAAAGTGCTGTACAGCAGTCATCAAACGACTATTCCCGAATTGGGCAATTTTGTAGCTACCATTGCAAAGCAGCTCTATGCCGAAGCATCTGCAAAGGGAGCGTTGATAAGCGGGCCGCAATACTGGATGTATCATGGCATGGACGGAAAGCCTGATACGATTTTCACACTGGAGATCGCATTGCCCGTGCAGGGCGACATTCAATCCTCAACATTCAAAGTAAAGGGGGTGCCGGCTTTCAAAGCTGTGTGCTACGGGCACGAAGGGCCCTGGGAAAAAATGGAAGCATCCTACGGAGCGATCATTGAATATATAGGCCAGCATAAGATCCCGATGACGGATGAGTGCCGTGAAGTATATAATAATGTTGACTTTGCTGATCCGGCAAACAACAGGGTGCAGATACAGCTTGGGATATTATAAGTTATAAATCCTTTTCATTGACCTTGTGTGCAGTTTTTTATTACACGGCCCGGTGCATTGTCCGGACTATTTGGTGGATGCTGTTCCTGTTCCGCCTGTTATTGCGCCAGCTTATGTAGCATTTTATACCAATCACCATCATCAAAAACAGAATACCATGAGAAAAGTTATTCTTGGCCTCGCTGTTAGCCTCGACGGTTTCATTGAAGGTCCCAACGGAGAATATGATTGGTGCTTTACCGATCAGGATTATGGATTAAAGGATTTTTTCAAACAGATCGATGCTGTATTCATTGGCAGAAAAAGTTTTGAAATGGCGGGCACAGGCATGTTTCCTAAAGCCACCTGTTATGTTTTCTCCAATACACTGGAAAAAGTTAAGAAAGGCGTTCACCTGGTAAAAGGAGACATTGTGAAACAGGTGGAGAAAATCAAAAAGGAGAATGGAAAGGATATCTGGCTCTTTGGCGGAGCAAGCCTTACCAGATCGTTATTGAATAGCGGGTTAATAGATGTGCTTTGGCTGTCTGTTCATCCTATTTTGCTTGGAAAGGGTAAACCGCTTTTTCAGGATATTGATAAACGGATACAACTTAAGCTTATCAATTCCAAAACATATTCAACGGGGCTGGTGTCGCTGCAATATGAATTGGACCGGAAGAACTAACGATTACTTTTCTTTTTGACCAATGAAATGATCACACCGCTGCCGATGATGCAGGCAATGCCAAGCGAAGACATCCAGTCCGGAAAGGCATCGCCCAATGCCATGCCGATGAACACGGAGAAGATAATATTTGCATAACCAATGGCAGAAACGATCCCTGCTTTATCAGCACCATAGGCTTTGGTAACAAAGTATTGACCAAATAATGCAGCCAGGCCCAGCCAGAGAACATAAAACCACTCAATGCCAACCGGCCACCGCCAATTAATAAAGAACACATCATCTGGCGGAAGATCAGCTGCATACCGGATAAGCATAAACACAGATGGTACCAGCACACCGGTACCGATAAATGACAGCACAATTATTCTTGAATCATAATGGCCAGCCAGCCGGTTCACCGTAATATAGGCCAGTGCGGAAGTGACACCCGATATCAACCCCGCCACATGGTAGTACCAGGGAAAGTGCATCGCCGGTTTATAGATCAGCAACATTCCAAGGAAGCCTAGCAATACGGCCAGTAGTACTATGCGGCCATGGTATTCACGAAATAAAAGAAATGAGAATATGGCAATGAATAAAGCGGAAGTAAGGTTGTAGGTCATGGCTGTGCCCAACGGAATATGCAGGATGCAATAGAGCAGAGTATAAAGAGCTGTGGTGCCCATCAGCCCGCGGAAGAGCAGCAGGTGAAATTTCCCCCCTTTATTTACCGGAGGTTTTATAATGAATCCTGCGATCAGCACCACAAGGCCAATAACATTTCTCCAGAAGACCAGCTGACCGGCACCGAAACTGCCTTTTAGTAATTTGGCAGCACCACCCATTAATGAAAAACCCATCGCTGCCAGCAGCATGTAGAGAATTCCTTTGTATCGGGAGTCAAGCGACATTTGAATAAAGATAAATGATTAATTTACAGCAGTTATGCATACAGTGTATATCATAGCCGGGTGTAATGGAGCAGGAAAAACTACAGCTGCGTTTAGCCTTTTGCCAGACGTTTTTACAACAGTTGAATTTATAAATGCAGACGAGATTGCAAGGGGAATTTCGCCGTTTAATCCGGAAGGAGCTGCATTTCAGGCTGGTAGGATAATGCTGGAAAGGCTGGAAGATTTTATCAACAAAGAAAAAAGTTTTGCTTTTGAAACAACGCTTTCCGGGCTTTACTACCTGAAGTTTATTCAAGCTGCAAAACGCAAAGGGTTCACAATTGTTTTATTTTTTGTTTATTTATCTGGTTTTGAACTTGCTAAACAAAGGGTTGTCTCAAGAGTGAGCAAAGGAGGGCACAACATTCCGCCAGAAGTAATTACGAGAAGATACTTTAAGGGGCTAAACAATTTTTTAAAGTATGCAGAACAAGCTGATAGCTGGTATGTATACGATAATTCTGGTACAGACTATGTTTTGGTGGCAAAGAAATTGAACAATACCGAAGAAATTTTTAACTTAGAAGTGTATTCTAAACTTAAGAGCGATGCCCAATAAAAAGAAAAACGAAGACTTGACCGGAAAAATTAAAATTGCCCTGGACAAGGCAATTAAAAAGGTCATTGCTGATGAAAAGGCCCGTAACGGATATCTTGTAGTGGCTGATAAAGAGGGAAAGGTAAAAAAAATACCAGCCAGCGAACTATAAGCCTCACATTTTTAAAAGCTTTTCCACTGCCCTCTCCAGGGTTTCTTTTTTCTTGGAAAAACAAAACCGCAACACCTTGTCATCTTTTCCATTTTGATAAAAAGCTGAAACGGGAATTGTGGCCACACCGGCTTCTTTTGTTAAACGGATAGCAAAGTCTTTATCCGCCTCATCAGTTATTCTTTCATAAGTGGCGCAAATAAAATAACTGCCAAAGGAATTCTGCATACTGAATTTGGTTTGCGCCATCAGCTGTTTAAAATAATCTCTCTTCTCCTGTATAAATGATGAGAGGGACAGGTAGGCCTCTTTATTATGCAGAAAATTCGCCAGCCCCACCTGTGATGGTGTATGACAGGAAAAGCAGTTGAACTGGTGTATTTTTCTAAATTCTTTTGTCAACGGTGCCGGCGCAATACAATAACCCATCTTCCAACCGGTGCAGCTATAGGTTTTGCCAAAGGAAAAGCAGACAAAACTTCTTTGCAGCAGATCGGGGTAGCGAAGCATACTCTGATGTGGAATGTTATCAAAGATCAGGTGTTCATACACCTCATCACTGATGATAAAAATATTCGTTCCTTCTACGATCTTGCGCAGCTGTTGTATATCTGTTTCACCGATCACAGAGCCGGTAGGGTTGTGCGGAGAGTTAATGATGATAGCCTTTGTCTTTTTAGTAACCGCATTTTTAACAGCAGCCCAGTCAATATGATAATCGGGAAAAACAAGGTTGATCTTTACGGCTGTTGCACCGTTTGCCTCTATGTTTGGAATATAGCTGTCATAGGCAGGCTCAAAAACGATCACCTCATCACCCGGCTGCAGGATGGTGGTGAACGCAGAGTAAATAGCATACGTGCCGCCCGGTGTAATGGTGATCTCTGTATCCGGGTTAACAGAGTTTGATACAGGTACGATACTTTTTCGGCGATTGCTTCCCGAAGCGGCATCCATCCTGGCATAGGAGCATACTGATTATAATCCTGGTCAACAGCTTCTTTTACCAGGCGGGCTAATTCTTCATTCATGGGAAAATCCGGAAACCCCTGGCCGAGATTGACGGCGTTGTGTTCTGTTGCCAATGCACTCATCACCGTAAAGATAGTAGTGCCTATGTTGGGGAGTTTGGATTGAATTTGCAAAGCAGTAGCTATTATTAGATAAACAAATGGCGCCTTAAAACGAAGACGCCATGCTAAGTTCTGTAATAAATCAGAAAGAAACTATTTGACACTGATCTTTGCAAACTTTAATTCCGTTTTTGCCATAACATGCTGCCTCCAGGAAGGCACAAACAATTCATTGTTTACCACAAAGGCATGCCGGGGCATTAGGATCGTTTCTTCATTATTCGATGAAATGATCTTTCGGGTCATCTTGCCGCTTGCCAGATCAATGGATATGCCGTAGGCATTACTTCTTTTTCTGAAGTTGTAAACCGTTTTTACCCGGTCGCCGTATTCGGGGTTCACATTATTGGTGGTATGATCGTTCATGATCAGTACCAGGTTATTGTTATGTAGCAGGCTTTTGTAAGAAGAATAAAACGGCATGCCACCTGCGGTAACAAAATACCCGCTTCTGTCGTAGCTGTAGCTCCATCCTGTTCCATAGCTGTTGCTGGTGGTACGAACTTCTTCCACCTGCGATTTGGGCAGCGCATTCAGCCATTTTATATTTCCTCCCTGGTCGGCATTAATAACTAAAATATCCTGGTTGGTAAAGCGGTGAACATAAGTGGTGGTTCTTGTCCAGGTGCGGGTAGAGTTATTATAGGTGGATGAAGTGTAGCTATAAAAAGAATACCGGGACACTTCGCTGGTAATGATCACCGAATTATCGACCGGGTTGATATCAACAGATTTGATAATAAAACTATTAGGAAACTCCTCTTCATCATCGTCATCCTTTGCTTTTTTAGCCTGCTTTTTACTTTCTTTTGTTTCGTCATCATCATCTGCAGCATCTTCATATCCTTTGCCCAGCATGCCTGAATTAATTTCTTTGAATGAACTCAGCAACAACTCTCCTTTTTCCGGATTTACCTTGTTTATGTAGAAACCATTCAGGTCCTCTTTTTTGGGAGTGTTGGAATAAAATCCGGCCAGCAGCAACTCTCCGTTGTGCTGCTCTATTAGCTTGCCACTGATGATGTAGCGGCTGTCTGCATCCAGCACCACATCTTTTTCTTTTACTCCATCCGCATTATAGATCGCCATTACGTACTGTTTAAATACAAGCCGCTTTCTTTTCTTCTTTCCGATTTGTGTTTCTTCAAA
>JBEBIF010000657.1:0-1506 GCA_040080515.1 Chitinophagaceae bacterium
TCCAGACATTCACCGCCTGTTATCATACTGATCATCAGCGCCAGGATTGCTTCGGACTCTTTATATCCCCTCTCACGTTCTTTTACCTTGACGGTAGTATCAATAATCTGTGGAAGAGAAAGTCTATGAATGAATTCATCAATGAGGATCCCTCCTCCATAACTGACCAGGTTGTCTCCTTCTTCAACACCGATTTTCACAGAATCCTAAGCGTCATAATTTTTAGGCCTACAGTTAAGAAAGAACCAATAGCATCAACCAGTTATCGTCTTCCCATCCAAAATATTCAATTTAATTATGACGCTTAAAAATGGCATATTGCGCATATAAGTTTCTTAAACTCATCAATAAGTTACAGCCAATACCCTCCAAAACAGACATATAAGTCCATTTAAAGCCATTTTTCAGTTGCTATATAAATAACTTATCTGTATACTATCAGAATTATAAGCGTCATAATAAATATATGGTAATGGTATGGAACTGAGAGATTATTTCATCAAAGATCTGCCTCCAAGACAAAAGCAATACGAAGCAATACGCGCCGTTGCCTTCAACGAAGGAACCATAAAGGATATCGCTGAACGCTTCAGGTATACACCGCAAACGTTGAGAATGTTAATCAACCGGCTTGTACGAGATAAATTTCAGCTCTTCCCCGATATAAAAAGGGGGCCGAAAGGGAGGCATATCCCCTCAGAGACAGAGAGAATGATTATTCAGTTGCGCCGGAAGAAGATGTTGAACTCCAGAGAGATTACGGAAGAACTTAATCGGCTAAACATATCTATTGGCGTAAGGACAGTGGAGAGGATACTGGGCGATGCAGGCTTCCCGAAACTGCGCCGCAGAACAGATAAAGAAAGAGGGCTTAGCAAAGAAGGCACAATAATACCGAAGCGTTCCATGAACCTGTCCCTGAAGCCGCTTCAGCCGTTTCGAGTCGACTGCCAGGTGGCCGGCATCTTTTTGTTTCTTCCCTATATTCTGGATACCGGCATCCTTGATATCGTGCAGGGATGCGCTCTTCCGGAATCCGGCGACATTGGGAAACAGCAGGCAGCCTTATCCATGTTATTGCTGAAACTGATTGGCAATGAACGGCTGAGCCATATAAAGCAGTACAACACCGATACTGGATTCGGGGTTTTTACCGGATTGAATGTGTTGCCGAAGCCCACTTATATGTGCTCTTACTCCTGCCGCACTAATGCCTCTGTTGTTATGAAATTCCAGCAAAGAATAATGAAACACTTTAACAAGCTCTACCCTGATTTGTATCAGGGCAAGACCATCAATCTGGATTTCCACTCGATCCCGCACTTTGGAGATGAATCCGAAATGGAAAAGGTTTGGTGCGGCACTCGTGGGAAGTCACTGAAGGGAGCCAACACGTTTTTTGCTCAGGCCGGCGAAAGTGATGCGCTGATATATACCAGAGCAGATATCAAAAGGGCCGAGTCTTCTGAGGAAATCAAGAAGTTTATTGATTACTGGGGAGGGATC
>JBEBIF010000174.1:0-7191 GCA_040080515.1 Chitinophagaceae bacterium
CGGCTGTAGTTGCCCGACCATACGATCTGGTCGCTGACAAAATCTTTTTCTGCGAGGCCGGTCACGGAAATGGTTTCGGAAGCTTTGTATTTGTACTTGTAGGCGTTCGCCAGTACAAAAAAACAAAAAATCGCTGCAAGGGCAACGATGGTGGCGGTGATGTAACTTTTCATTTTAAGTAGTGTAATTTTTTTTACGATATAAAAGTAGATAGCTGTTTACATATAATTCGTTAAATCACCAGTGGCAATAAAAAAGCCGGCAGGAAATACCCCGCCAGCTTTCTGGGAAATGTCGCTATCACTACTCCGTATCCAGCACTTCAAAAACGATCACCTGGGTACGGTATGCTTTTACTTTGATACCGTTTTGAATAGCCGGTTCCCACCTGGCTGCTTTCTTCAGCACCCGTACTGCCTCCGCTTCCATACCATATCCGTGGTTGGTAAGTGTCTGTATATCACTCACATTCCCTTCCAGGTCCACCACAAACTTCACTACCACCGAGTAGCGGCCGGAAGGAGCAGCATTCTCCACCGGCACTTCTGCATTCAGGTTCCTTTCCAGGAATGATTTCCAGTTGCCATTGAACTTTGCGTCTATCTCCACAAAGGAAACGGGCCCATCGTCCTTTTTTTCCACCTTCTGTTCTATGATTCCTTTTCCATCATCTATTTGCTCTGGTTTGGATATGCCATCATCTATTTTCCCCTCGATCTTGTCCAAGCCGATCTTAGCATCTGCCAGGTCAGTTTGAGAAGGGGGTGGCGTTAGCACTTCATCGTCCGGGGCTATGACGGGCGGGGTAAGTTTCTCTGTTTTCGTTTGCTCTTCTGGTTTTTTTTCTGGTTCCGGTAATTTTTCCGGAGGTTTTTCAGCATCAATACTTGATATCGTTACATCTGGCCGGATCTGATAGTTCTGTGCATTCTTTGCAATGGACCGGGCCAGGATGGACCCTCCAAAAGCGAGGCCTGTAACAGCGATGGTGATCAGTAATGATTTTTTAATGCGTTGAGAATAGGTTTTACGAAGTTCATAAGCGCCGTAGTCTTTGTTACGGCCATCGAAGACCAGGTCGATCAGCGATGATGATAAGATGTTGTTAGTTTGCATGGTTATACTTTTCTATTCAGATGAATGGATAAAATGATTCCATAAAATTTTATTTTTATGGAATCATTTATTGTTGGCATCGCCGGTAACAAACTCTATTTTTACCAAAACAATTTTTTGAAACGTTTTACCAACTTATACTTTGCTATTGGCAGCGGCATATTACTTTGGGCTGCATGGCCGGCATCGGCACTTACCTTTTTAATTTTTGTTGCGTGGATACCACTGCTCTGGCTGGAGTCGGTGGTGGAAAGCCGTAAGAAATTCTTTGGCCTCACCTATATTAGCATGTTCACCTGGAATGTGGCCACTACCTGGTGGATATGGAATGCCTCTGCACCGGGTGCCATCAGCGCTTTTTTGGCCAACAGCCTGCTGATGTGTTTGCCCTGGCTGGGTTATAAAATAGTAAAAAAGAAATGGGGTGAACAGATGGGCTATGTTTCCCTAATCGCCTTCTGGATGTGTTTTGAATTTATTCATTTGCAGGATTGGGGACTTAGCTGGCCCTGGCTTACACTCGGCAATGTGTTTGCTATGCATCCGGAGTGGGTACAGTGGTATCAATATACCAGCAGCAGTGGTGGTACGTTGTGGGTATTGCTGGTCAATATTTTTTTATTCCTTCATTTCAAAAATAATCTTAGCCGGGAAGGCGGTAAGTCGTACCGGAAATTGATTGCTGCTGTTGCCTTTCTGTTTATTCCGATCGGGGTTTCTTTTCTCATAAGTAATTCAAAGACCATGAAAGGAGCCGTTGATGAAACGCTCAATATTGTGGTGGTGCAACCCAATATTGACCCCTATGAAAAAATAAGTGCCGGCACTTTTGAAGCGCAATTACAAAAGCTCATTCACACTTCAGAAAAAGAGATGGATGAAAATACGGCGCTGGTGATCTGGCCGGAGACGGCACTCTATTTGGACGGTGGCGGTATTAACGAAACCGAGCTGGAGCAACAGAACAATTTCCTTCTTAATCCGCTCTGGGGGTTTTTGAAACGGCATTCCGGTGTTTCTCTATTCACCGGAGTGGAAAGCTATCGCCAGAAAGAGACGCCGACAAAATACACGAAAGAATTCTCGGGTCAGTTCTTTGAAAGTTATAACGGCTCTGCTTTATTAGACAGTAGCGGCGCTTCGGCTTTTTATCATAAGTCAATGCTGGTGCCGGGTGTGGAAACGTTGCCCTGGTTTTTGCGCTTTATTGATAAATGGTTTGAAAAATTTGGTGGAACTACAGCCGGTTATGCTAAACAAGAAGAGCGGACCGTGCTGAATGAAAAGCATGGCTTTAAGATTGCACCATCCATTTGTTATGAAAGCGTCTATGGTGAATTCATGAGTAAGTATGTGCGCAATGGGGCCAATCTTATTTGTATCATCACCAATGATGGCTGGTGGAAAAAAACACCTGGTCATAAGCAACATATGAACTATGCCCGGCTGAGGGCCATTGAAACAAGGACCTGGGTGGCCCGAAGCGCCAATACCGGTATCAGTTGTTTTATTGATCCGTATGGCGGGGTATATTATCCCCAGGCTTACAATACCACTGCGGCAATTAAACTGGCAATTACGCCTGCCACAACACAAAAAACATTTTTTGTACGCTATGGAGATATTTTGTCGAGGTTGATGGTGCTGCTCAGCATGATAATTGTATTGTGGAGGCTGACACAGAAGATACTGGAAAAGTATTTTAAGAAGAAGTTTCCGGCTTTGCAGGAGGAGTTGCCACTGAAACACTGAAAAATACATCAGTCTCTTAAGCTTTTGAAACACACTTCAGTACTTCAGTGACAAATAAAAAAAATGACCAAAGAACTATTATACCAGCAGAAACGTATTCAATACCGAATAACCGGCAGCGGAAAGCCTGTGTTCCTCGTGCATGGCTTTGGAGAAGACGGAACGGTTTGGAAACAACAAGTTTCTTTTCTCGAAAACAAATTTCAACTTATCATCCCACATTTACCCGGTACCGGCCCATCTGAGCTCATCGATGATATGAGCCTGGAAGGAATGGCTGAGGTCATCCATGCCATTATCCATGAAGAAGAGATTGATACTTGTACTGTGATCGGGCATAGCATGGGCGGGTATATCACCCTTGCCCTGGCGGAAAAATACCCGAATCATTTAAATGGGTTTAGCCTTTTTCACTCATCGGCTTTTGCAGACAGTGAAGAAAAGAAAGAAGTGCGGCAAAAAGCGATCGCATTTGTACGGCAAAACGGGGCCTTTGAGTTTCTCAAAACAGCCATCCCTAACCTTTTTGCACCTGCCACTAAAGAGCAACGACCGGAAATAATAGAGGAGCAGGTGGCTGCCGCACACAACTTTTCATCCGAAACCGTCGTTTCTTATTACGAGGCCATGGTACACCGACCCGACAGGACGGCTATTTTACAAAATACACCTGTGCCTGTATTATTTATCATGGGAAAATACGATGTAGCGGTACCCCTGGAAGACGGGCTCAAACAATGCCACCTTCCTGAAAAATCGTACATTCACATTCTCCAAAATTCCGGACATATGGGCATGCTGGAAGAATCTGAGGCGAGTAACCGGTTTTTGGAGGAATTTTTGCTGGATATTTAAGATTCAACAGCCCAATTACGGCCAATGAAACGAATTGTACTCGTTATTGTCACTTTCTTTGTTTTAACGGCTTCTTTGAATGCCGCACACATCATAGGCGGTGAAATGCGTTATACCTATGTTGGCCCGGGTATAGCCCCTAATTCAACTATTTACCACATCACATTAATTTTATTCAGAGGCGACGACCCGGCAGGTGCTCCTTTCGCCGGTGCCTATGTAGTTGGTATTTACAATAACGATAACGGCATAAAAGTACCGGGAATCGGTGCAAATAATAATTGGGTGGTCAACCAGGATAATCCTCCCGGCATTCTTGACGTACCTATTGTTTTACCCGCCTGTATCCAGGGAGCGCCTGTTCTGAACTACACCTATGCCAGTTATTCGATGGACGTTGAGCTTCCGAATAATTTAAATGGCTACACTATTGCATATCAAACCTGCTGCAGGATAAATGGAATGGTCAACGTAGGCAATAGTACCGGATCTACTTATAATTGTATCATACCCGGATCCAACCAGTTGCCAACCGGGCATGACAGCTCCCCGCAGTTTGCTGTTCCAGTCAATGTTATTTGCAAGAACGCCCCTTTCACATTAAATTTTGCTGCTACTGATCCGGATCCGGGTGATTCACTTTCCTATAGTTTATGTAATGCTTATAATGGTGGTGGTGCAATAAATGCCGGATTTAATGATCCCGCTCCACCACCTTATGGCACGGTAAATTATAATTTCCCTTATTCCAGTGCGAATCCGTTTGGTACTTCAGCAACTATAAACCCCTTAACAGGGATAATCTCCGGTACAGCTCCTGACCTGGGTAAATATGTTGTTTGCGTTTGTATTGATGTTTTTAGAAATGGTGTCCTGATTGGCTCACACCGGAAAGACCTGATCGTGCAGGTGTCAGACTGTGAGATCACCAGCGCTAATCCTATTCCCGATTTTGTAACCTGTGGTGATTCTACGATACAATTTTCTCACAGCAGTACCGGCGCCTTTACTGTATTCTGGGATTTTGGAGTGCTTCCATTGACCAATGATACATCGAATTTAAGCAGCCCTACATTTACCTATATTGATACCGGTTTGTATGATGTAAAATTTGTAATAAACAGGGGCACCTCCTGCTCTGATTCTGTTGTAAGAAAAGTCGGTGTGTATCCGGGTTTCTTCCCCGGGTTTGAAGTGGTGGGCGGGTGTTATCAAAATCCTTTTCTTTTTAGAGATACTACTTTTACCCGGTATGGATTTGTGAATACCTGGAAATGGGATTTTGGCGACCTTACCACACTTGCTGATACATCACATCTTCAAACTCCCCTGTGGACCTTTGCAGGGCCCGGACCGAAAACCGCACAACTTATTGTAACAAATAGTAAGGGATGTAACGGTACGGCAACCGTTGATTTTGTTGTGCTGGATAAACCTCCCCTGACAGTTGGTTTTCCAGACACTCTTATTTGTATCCCCGACGCAGTAACACTTAATGCCGTTGGAACAGGCGCATTTACCTGGACACCACTTACCAATATTATAAATGCCAATACCTCCAGCCCGACCGTAAACCCGCTTGTGGACACCTGGTATTATGTGGACCTGGACGATAATGGTTGTAAGAACAAAGACTCTGTTCATGTGCGGGTAGTATCCGGCGTTACACTTACCGGCATGCCTGATACCACCATTTGCCTGACAGACAATGTGCAGTTAACGGCGAATACCAATGGCCTTACTTTCTTATGGACGGCCACCTCCGGCACCCTTAGCAATCCCAATATATTGAACCCGGTTGGCACACCAACAGCTGCTTCCACCACCTATTTATTACGGGCCTCTATCGGAAGTTGTTTTTCTTTTGTCCCGGTAGTGGTGAACACCGTTCCTTACCCGGTAGCAGATGCAGGGCCACCACAGGTCATTTGTTACAATACATCAGCGCAGCTAAACGCATCACATGATGGTAACGCTTTTTCCTGGTCACCCACTAACTATTTAAGCGATCCGAAAATTTTGAACCCAATTGCGACTCCGCCAAGAACCACTTCTTATGTACTCACTGTTTTTGATAATGCCGGCTGTCCCAAACCAGGCCGAGATACAATAGTGGTAACGGTGCAACCTAAAGTACTGGCCTATGCAGGAAGAGATACTACTGTAGTGGTAGGTCAGCCGTTATTATTTAATGGATCAGGCGGCGTTAGTTATTTATGGAGCCCCGCTGCCAATCTTAATAATCCCAATATCCGTAACCCGGTCGGTGTTTATTATGATGTTGATACGATAAGATACAAGATGGTAGTAAGAGATGCTGCCGGTTGCCCGGATTCAGCCTTTGTTACGGTCAATGTCTTTAAGACCATCCCTTATATTTTTGTTCCAACAGCCTTTACACCTAATAACGATGGTCTGAATGATGTGGTCCGCCCGATAGCTGTGGGCATACAAAGGATCAACTACTTCAGCATTTATAACCGGTGGGGGCAATTGGTATTTACCACCACGGCCAACAAACATGGCTGGGATGGAACAGTGGCCGGCCGCTTGCAAAACAATGGTGTATTTGTCTGGATGGTATCTGCCGTTGATTACCAGGGGAAGGCCGTCTTCCTGAAAGGAACGGTGGCTCTGATAAGGTAAAAAAGCCTCCCCAAACACCTCCAAAAGAGGGGCTTCGCATCGCCCAGCCCGCACTTGTCGAGAATTCACTTTACTATATGAAAAGTATTAAAGCACAGGTTTTTCCTTTCTAACTTGCAATTCCTTTTAATTTTATATCTCAAAAAAAGGATACTAATCTTCAAAACTTTCCCCATGCCTAAAATCGTTTTCATCACCGGTGCTACTGCAGGATTTGGAAAAGCCTGTGCTTCTATATTCGCTGCCCATGGTTATGATCTTATTCTCAATGGCCGCAGAACAGCCCATCTGCAACAGCTTGCTGATGAGCTGGAACAAAAATATAATGTGGCCGTGCTGCAGCTTCCTTTTGATGTACGTATGGAAAAAGAGGTGTTTGATTCCATTGATCAGATGCCGGAAGAATGGAAAGCGATTGATGTACTGGTAAATAATGCAGGGCTGGCATTGGGCAGGGATTATTTTGAAGAGGCCGATCTTACTGACTGGAACACTATGATCGATACGAATGTAAAAGGCTTTCTGTACGTGGCGAAAGCCGTGTCACAATTAATGGCAGTAAGGAAGCAAGGCCATATCATCAACATGGGTTCTGTTGCAGGTAAAGAAGTGTATGAAAAAGGAAATGTGTATTGCGCCAGCAAATATGCAGTGGATGCTATCAACCAGGGTATGCGCATTGACCTGTTGCGGCATAATATCAAAGTAACGGCCATTAATCCCGGCGCTGCTGAAACAGAATTTTCGGTTGTACGTTTTAAAGGGGATGAAACCACGGCCAAATCCATTTATAATGGTTTGAAGCCGCTTACGGCTGAAGAT
>JBEBIF010000658.1:0-1500 GCA_040080515.1 Chitinophagaceae bacterium
AGTTCATCTATTTTACCACCAAACGGATTATACCGGGGTGGAGAAAAGCCCCCCCATGCCATGGCACCAGCAATCATATTAATAGGATAAGTGGGGGCAGTGGTCCCTTCGGTAGCAGAGAGGCGGAAAGCCCCGTCAATATATAAGGAGATGGTACCATTGTTTCGCACAGCGGCCACATGGTGCCAGGTGCCGATGGTAAAATTGGTGGCGGCAGCGCTGCCCACCGAGTTATTCTTATAGTTGAACTGCAGGTTCCAGTTACCGGCAACGGTACTCCAGAGCCATACACCCCATCCGCCATAGTTCAGGCAGTTATCTAAAAGGCCGCTGGTGCTGCTGCCATTAAAGAAGAAGGAAAAAGACACAGTGAAGTTATTGGTTCCCGTAAAGTCGAGATTGCCATTATCAACAAAATCGATATAGGAGTTCAGGTTGCCGCCAAACTGCAATGCTTTGGTGGCTGCACCGGCATTGTTGGTACCATAGGTGGTGCTGATGGCCGAAGCGGTAACATTGGCAGGTCCGGAATTGGTGGTATTGCCATCCAGTTTGAAATGGGCGATCAGGCCCGCCGTGGTTTGAGCTGCCACGGGAAAGAGCATAAGGAGTGAAAGGATGAGTAAAAGAAAAAGCAGGAGTAATTGTTTCAGTTTCATAACCTGTGATTTTTAAATGGTGATTATTGATGTGGTTCTCACAGGTAGGGGTATTCTTGTTTACCAACTAAGGGTAAACACTGTAAATATGGGCGAGAGAAGTGTTAGGGAAAAGGGGATAAAGGCGGAGATGCAAAAGGTGAAATCACGGTAACTTTAAGTGAAAGGACTTGTGGGAGAATGGAGTGGGAGTGCAAGATTTGTGGTGTAAATATTTTTTATTCTTTCATTTAAAAATATCATTATGTCAACAATTTCAACAGGGCATGCCAAAAAATTAATTCAGAATTATGTTGAAAACAAGATTGGTTTTGTTATTGACGATGAAGAAACAAGAGCTGTATGGTTTTCAAGAGATGAGCTACTAAATTCCTTAAATACTCCAGTGCATGGAGTATTTCCAAACGGATTGAGGTTTTATTTTGGTGCGTATGAAGAATATGATCCACAAGCTACTCGCCCTCCGAAGTATGCGGATGAAGGGAATAAAATAACACTTGTCATTATTCCTACAACAGCAAGATTAGATAACCATGGGCATATTAAAATGCATCCATACAGAAAAACTGAACCACTTCCATATGATCTTTTGGATGACCCCAATGCTACACCGGGATACGATCCAAGATTTACGGAGGCTAATGATGGTCAAATTTGTCCACCACCTCCAGTATTGATTTAATAGCTGAAATCAGCAAATAAGTGATATTGGATGTAGTTTATATCGGGCTTATTTTAACCGCATTAATTAGTGGCTTGGTTTTTACAAAAAAATCAAGCCACTTTAGTTATAAATTATTATTGGTATTTCTCACAATTACATTTTTAAATGAATTAATAT
>JBEBIF010000659.1:0-1497 GCA_040080515.1 Chitinophagaceae bacterium
CTCAAATAGACGGCGTAATTTCCAAAGATTTTAAAGCGGAAAGCGGCAAGCACAACCTGATGTCCTCGTTAAACCTATGGTTGACAGACATAGTACGCGGTGGACAGCTAGACCAGGCCGAGCTAACACCAGACCACGATTTTTACTGGGCGTTTAACTCAGCACTTGCCCCATTAAAAATGCCAGCGGTTGCAGTACAGGAGATAGGACTTTTTGACGTAGGTAAGAGAGCTTTTGATGGAAATTTAGTAGGTTTTACAGAGGATGGAGAACCGATTAGAGCAGTACAGAACCAAACCTTAGTAGAGATAAACTGCTGGGCGCAAGACAGCGATACATTTGGTGGCGCAACTAAGAAAGTTTACGAGCTTAGAGATAGGCTTGTTTACGCACTCGAATTTGCTGGTACAATGACCCGCAAGGACGATGCCTTTATTATACCACCTATAAAGCTACGAGATTTTAGTAAAGAAGATAAACCAGTAATAGGAATTATTAGGATAGACCCAAACGGAAATGCAATAAACGAAAAATTTTTAATTGACCCAGTAACAAATCAATTAAAGAATTATAAACTGCTAGTAAGATTTTTATACGATGAGTGTAAGAATCCATTATAATAACAAGGAGATGAAACAAAATGGCTATTGAAACAGTATTAGGTACAAATTCAAAACTCGTGCTTGTAAGTCAGAGTCACGGTTCAATCAGAGTACCGTTGAACCAGAATTTTGACTATACCCCACGGTATACCTCAAAAACGGTTTTTGAATTCGACAGAACGGATGCCGCAATCAGCATTTCGCTTTACGAAGGTACAGATGTTCGTTTTGAACATTTGGACACGGACAGCAAGCTTGTTGATGCCGCAATCAACGATGTAGACCCAGCTTCCGCAGTTGTGGTTGATGACCCATCAGACTATAAAGAACTTAATGTGTTCTTGAACATTAAGAACAGTCTTGGAGTTATCTTCCAATCTGTACTTGCAAAGGGTGTAAGAATTAAGGGTTCAGCCACAGCAGAACCAGTACGAGATGAAAGCCGTATCACACGTGAAGGGGAAGCCCTGAACGTTCTACGTGTTAAAGGTGGGGCCATAGAATATTCTCGCGCCAAAACCGCGACTTCTACAGCTTTCGCCCAGGCTAATGCTAACGATGGTTCAGATACGGATACCGATGAGGTAACAACCCCAGGTAGCTCCGAGTATGACCTCGCTAACGTTCCAGAAACGCTCGCCAGCGGAAAGAAATATCTGCTCGCGCTTCTAAATGGAACAGACATCGAATCGCTCGATAACCCGCCTACCCTAGTTTTTACGGGTACGCAGACAGTACGCATTACACCCGCACTTGGTGCAACAGACGTATTCGAGCTTTTTACCGTCTACCAGCCCTAAGTTAAGCAAGACGTAAAGTTTAGTTGGTGGGGTTTTACCAAAATTAAAAGAGTGTATGGCTGTCCCGACCGTTACTCTGCCTCACCAACTAATTC
>JBEBIF010000175.1:0-7151 GCA_040080515.1 Chitinophagaceae bacterium
GGGTCGTGTGTATCGTAATGAAACGGTAAGTGCCCGAAGCCATTGTTTCTTTCACCAGGTGGAAGGATTATACATAGATGAAAAAGTTTCATTTGCCGACCTGAAGCAAACCTTATACTTTTTTGTAAAAGAAATGTATGGTAAAGATGTAAACGTGCGTTTTCGTCCTTCTTATTTCCCTTTTACCGAACCCAGTGCCGAAATGGATGTCACTTGTTTTATTTGTGGCGGCACCGGTTGCAACATCTGTAAAAAAACCGGGTGGGTAGAGATATTGGGTTGCGGCATGGTACATCCAAATGTGCTGACCAATTGTAATATTGATCCTGCTAAATACTCCGGCTTTGCTTTCGGTATGGGCATTGAGCGGCCGGCTATGCTGAAGTATGGGGTGAATGATCTGCGCCTGTTTAGTGAGAATGATGTACGGTTTTTGAGGCAGTTTACGAGTGCCATTTAGCGGGGAATGGGAGTGGGGGATGGCAAGTGGGGAAAAAGACATAGCAGGCTTTACAGAAAATAAGTACAACTCCATCTTATCTTAATCAAGTAAACCAGCGCTTACTTTATTCTATACTTCGCCCCAAACTCCACACTGGTAAAATCAAAATCATGCAATCCTTTTTGAAAACCGAGTAAGAGGCTTATTCTTTTAATTTGCTTTTCAATTTGTGTACGAAATACAACCGGCTTATCGCCGCTGTCTTCCAAATAGCCCAGGTAGCCCGCCACATAGCTTTGCACCTTCAGCGATTTTTTATTCCATTCCAACCCGCTGCCAAACATAAAAGCATCATCCTGGTTATGTTCTTTCGATTCTATCTGCCAGGTATAAAACCCGGCCATACCGATCCACTTCAGCGGCGAGTGATTGATCACTTTTCCAAATGACAGGTCAAAATAATACCCTGGTGTGTCCGCATAGCGGGCAGCGCCAAATCCTGAACCGCAGGGAAACCGGAATCCCAGTCTCACTGCGAGGTGAATATCTTTCCGCCATTTATTCAGCAACTGGATATTAGTATTCAGGTGCACTTCCCCGGCAGCTTCCTGGTCATTAAAAAACTGCACAAACACATGCCGCTTTTCTTTGATGGCCTGGCTCATCGTATATCTTTCATAGGGAACCCATGCCAGGTCGAATGATATCCGGTCTTTTACCAGGCAATAGTTGGCATACAAGTTCACATTCTGTGTGTTGTCTCCTTTGGAAAAATGCAACTGCCCGGTAGCAGCTACAGAAAAACTGCTGTCAATACTGCCATTGGTAAGGCGGGGAACCGGTAATGCATTAGGCCCCAGGTAATCCGGCATGCTGATCATATATCTTGTCCAGTGCGTTACCCCATCCCAGCCTACTACCTGTGCCCAGCGGTCAAAGGTTTGAGCTATACCATTGAAACTAATAAAACAACAAATGATAACACCGTATTTCCTCATCGGCCAAAGATACTTTTAATAATAAAGGCTGCTAATACCAGCAGCCTTTATTACAGGATCAAAATTATTCTTTACTTTTTCGGATTCACTAAAACAAGTCCCAGCACTGACAGCAGGCTGAGCCAATATCCAATACCAAGCATCTGAATCAATTTTCCAATATCAAAACCATCAATAACCGGGCGGAGAACGAGGTACAGCAATCCTGCAAGGGCCAGGAAAATAAGAATACCTCTTGATGGAATATAGTTTCCGTTATTGGCAGCCCCAATTAGTAAAAGCAGGCCGGCCACAGGAGAAAGAAGTAATACATACTTGTCTGCTTTGCCAGGTCCCTGAATAACGTCAAAGCCACTGATACCAGACATACTAAAAGGGCTTGCGCTATAGAAAGGCAAAAAGAAGGCGGCTACCAGTAAGGCGCCCAGGATCATCGTTAACATTTTCTTGTTCATGTTGGTTGGTTTTAAATGAATGAAATGATTGGTTTACTATTGCTTTAAAAGTGACATTCGTTTATAGCCAAAAAAGGCTGCGGCGAGCAATGCGGCAATAGCCACATAATACCAGGGAGTAAAGTTTATGGACAAACTCATATCCTTTAATTTATCAATCCCCCATTCTGCCGGTTCATCTCCGGTGAAGCCCATATCTGTTACCGGGTTTTTGATCTTCTTTTGCAGGTCCAGCATCAGCCCGATCAACGCACCTGCCGATAACACCCCGGCCACTACAGAAACAAATCCTCCTCCTTTTATATTTACAAAACAAAATATAAGACCGATAACACCAAGGGATAAGGCCGCAATGGCATACATATTGGGTTTTTGTCGTCCCATGCCGGATGACATACCGTTGCCGCCAAAAAGACTGCCCATACCACCACCCAGGCTCGACCGCCATTGTTTGCCGGTTGCCAGCCCCAGCCCGGAATTATTAAAGGAGATCATCGAACTGCCCATATCAAAAGTAATTCGTTCCTTCAGGTCCCCTCCTTTTTTGTCTGCTGACGGTTTGCACCGCAGTTCTGCAAAAGGCATCAGGAAAAGCAATACAGCAATGGAGAACATTACGGAAGATGGGATCTTAGTACCAAATATACCCGGATCGGCTGCCCGAACATACACAGGTGTGGAGGCGGGTGTGATGGTGTCCATTTCCATTTTTTTAGAAAGATAAAGAATCCTGTCAACTAACGCAACAGGAATTAACCAGCGTTTTTCCCCGGTTCACAAGTAATATCTTTGTACACTAATAAATGCTTAAGATGACGATCAGCCGTATTTGTGTTTGTGGCGCCGGTACCATGGGCAGTGGCATTGCACAAGCTGCCGCCCAGGCAGGGTTCCATACTTTGTTATATGAATTGAATTCTGCTGTTTTGGAAAAAGCCGCAGCCAGCATTGACAAGAACTTAAAGACCTTAACCGAAAAAGGTAAATTAACGCCCGAAGAAAGAAATGCGATTGAAAAGCGCATACAATTTACAGATGACATACAAACCTGTCTTGCTGATATATTTATTGAAGCGATCGTAGAAAAAACACCATTAAAGATCGCCTTGTTCAATCAGCTGGCAGAGCTTAATCACAGTGAATGTGTTTTTGCCAGCAATACTTCTTCCCTCTCCGTTACAAAAATTGCAGAACAGGTGCAGCATCCCGAAAGAGTGATCGGCATGCATTTTTTTAACCCGGCTACTATTATGAAACTGGTGGAAGTGGTGAATACTCCATTTACAAATACACTTACCACTGATACAGTGATAAGGCTGGTCAAACAAATGGGAAAAACACCGGTACTCTGCAAAGATGCCCCGGGCTTTATCGTGAACAGGGTGGCAAGACCTTATTATATTGAAACACTGCGGTTGGCAGAAGAAGGGCTTGTTAGTTCTGAGCAGGCTGATAAATTACTAGAAGCTACCGGTTTCAAGATGGGTCCTTTTAAGCTGATGGACCTTATTGGCAATGATATAAACTATGCCGTAAGCTGTTCGGTGTATGAACAACTGAACCAGCCGGAACGGTTAAAGCCTTCCTACATACAGGAAGAAAAAGTGAAAGAAGGAAAGCTGGGCAAGAAAACGGGTGAAGGATATTACCAGTACCGTTAACCGGTTAAAAAGTTAACAACAAGTATCTTCGCAACCACTTATCAACCCGTCAACTTATAATCTTGTCAAAAAAAATTCTAGTCACAGGCGGTACCGGTTTTCTCGGTTCCTATATCATCAAACTGCTGGTGGAAAAAGGATATTCAGTAAGGGCTATACGCCGCAGTGATAAATTACCTTCCTGGATACCTGCAGCCATTTTTAATACCGTGGAATGGGTGGAAGGAGATGTGCTGGATGTGGTGGCCCTGCAGGATGCGATGGAAGGTGTTGACACTGTTATTCATTCAGCAGCCGCGGTTTCTTTTTTAAAGAAAGACCGCAGCCGGATGTACCAGGTAAATGTAGAAGGCACTGCCAATGTGGTAAATATGGCGTTGGAAAAAAAGGTGCCTCGTTTGGTTCATATCAGTTCTGTAGCTGCATTGGGAAGATCGGGAAATGGCGGCCATGTAACTGAAGAAAGAAAATGGGAAGAAAGTAAAGTGAATACCCATTATGCGATCAGCAAGTTCAAAGCAGAGTTGCAGGTATGGCGGGGAATGGCGGAAGGATTACAGGGCGTTATTCTGAACCCCAGTACCATTCTCGGGTATGGCGACTGGCATAGCAGCAGCTGTGCCATTTTCAAAAAGGTACATGACGAATTTAAGTGGTACACTCCCGGCATCAATGGCTTTGTGGATGTGGAAGATGTGGCAAAAGTGGCAATAGTGTTAATGGAAACCAACATTACCGAACAACGGTTTATTGTAAGCGGTGCTACCTGGCCCTTTAAAAAACTACAGGATACTATTGCAGATAGCTTTGGTAAAAAAAGGCCTTCTAAAAAAACAACACCTTTTATATTAGGTCTTGCCTGGCGAATGGAAAGGCTGAAGTCAATTTTTACAGGTAAAAAACCAATACTTACTAAAGAAAGTGCAAAAGTGGCACAGAGCCAAACCTGGTTTGAAAACGATAAACTACTTAAAACGCTTCCGGAATTTTCCTTTACCCCGCTGGAAGAAACCATACGGAAAGCCTGTGAAAAATACACTGGCACAATTAATGCCGTGCAACCGTAACCGGTTTGGCAGTATCTTTAAACCGCAATCATTATTCTATGCGAAAAATAGTTTTCCTCCCCTTTCTTTTGATCTTATTTCTATCGACAATGCTGCAGGCGCAGTTTACCGTTTCCGGTATAGTACTGGATTCTGCCAGCAGGGAGCCTTTATCTGCGGCTTCTGTTTTTTGTCAGAATACAACATTAGGAACAGCCACCAACAAAACAGGTGAGTTTTCACTGAACCTGAAATCGGGCGGTTATGATCTTATTTTTAGTTATACCGGTTACCAAACTCAAACGCTCCGCATCAGTGAAAACCCGCCTGCCGGCCAGGATAATCACAAGCTGGAGATATTGCTGGTAAAAGAAGACAAAAGCCTGGGTGAAGTAGTGCTGAAAAATACAAATGAAGTGACAGATGGCTGGGCCAAGTACGGTGATTTTTTTGTGCAGCATTTTATTGGTGCCACACCCAATGCCGCTCAGTGTGTATTACAAAACCCCGAAGTATTGAAATTTTATTTTTACAAAAGAAGTAATAAGCTAAAGGTACTGACTACGGATGCCATACTGGTATCTAATAAGGCGCTGGGTTATAACCTGCGCTACCAATTGGACTCGTTTGTGTATTATTACAATACCAATATTAATTCTTACAGGGGTTATTGCCTGTTTACAGAAATGGAGGGAGATGACAGCCTTAAAAGGGTATGGTCACTTGCCCGCAACAAAGCATATGAAGGGTCCAAGCTGCATTTTATGCGCAGCTACTATGACAGTACCGTGGTGGAAGACGGCTGGATCGTAGATATGCTGGATGAAACCAATGACAAAAAATTCAACAAGATAAAAGATGTATATGATACGCTGTATTATGGCGCTTTAGACAGTACCATGCAGATTGAGATCTGGTATCCGAGAAAGCTAAGCATTACCTATACTAAAAAGAAGCCCGAGCCGGAATACCTGAAAAAAATGGGCCTTCCTAAAACAGTGTCCTATACCATTTCTTATATTGATATCAGGGAAACCATTGCTATTACTCAAAACGGCTATTACTATGAACAGAAGGACTGGGTGAACCAGGGTTACTGGAGCTGGAAGAACCTGGGAGATCTGTTGCCGTATGACTTTGTTCCCGATTGAATTGATGCGTAGAGACAAGGCATGCCTTGTCTCTACGCATGCCTTGTCTCTACGCATCAATTAATCATTTACCCTTTCATCACCTTCTCCCACAACTGTGGTATTCTTTTTATCCAGACAAATTCTTTCATCTTTTCCCGGGCATCTTCTACCGGTGAGCCAAAATAAACTTTGCCTCCGGCAATTGAATCTTTCACACCACTTTGAGCATATACAACAGCATCTTTGCCAATGGTCAGGGTTTTACTAACTCCTACCTGGCCCCAGAGGATCACATTCTCTTCAATAGTAGTGGCACCGGCAATCCCTACTTGTCCGGCAAAAAGACAATTCTTACCCACAGCTGTATCATGCCCGATATGAACCAGGTTATCCATCTTGGTGCCGGCACCTATCACTGTGTCGGCGCTTACACCCCTGTCGATGGTGCAATTGGCCCCTATCTCTACCTCGTTTTCTATCACTACCCTGCCACAACTGGTCATTTTCTTATAATGGATATCCCGGTTAGTTTTCTTGTTGTAATAAAAGGCATCGCTTCCAATGACTGTTCCTGCCTGTATCACCACATCATCCCCTATTATACAGTGGTCCATTATGGTTACGTTAGGATGGATAACCCCATTTTTTCCAATCCGCACCTGGTGACCGATATAGGCCCCGGGCATTACTACTGTTCCTTCCCCAATAGTGGCTGTATCGCTTATCATCTTCAGAGAAGGTGCGAACGGGCGGTAGAAATTGACAATCTTTAAATAAGCTTCAAAAGGGTCTTCTACGATCAGCAATGCTTTCCCTTCAGGAAAATCGGTTTGCTTATTGATGATGATAAACGTGGCTGCTGATTGAATACAGGTATCGTAATATTTGGGGTGATCTACAAAAGCCAGGTCTCCTGCTTCTACTTTATGCAACTCATTAATGCCTGTGGCCATTCCATTTTTATTGCCTGCTATATCAGCGCCTATCAGTTGCGCAATCGTTGTAACAGGAACAGGTTGATCAAATTTCATACAATAAATTTTGATGTACTACTGCCGGATTACGGCGTCAATGAGGCAAAGGTAATGGCTATTGACTGGCCCCAAACCGTAAAAACAAGCATAACAGGCACCTTATTGGCCCATAAAGAGAAAAAAAATTAAAAAAAATCGCGCAAAAGTTTGGTTGGAAGTTTTAGAGATTGCTACCTTTGCGGCCCGTTAAAGAGGATGAATGGATAGAAGAGTTCTGGAGTAAAAAGTTGCTCCTTAAAATTTGATACTGATTGCCACATTTTTCTTTGTGGTTTTTCTATATGAGTTCATTGACGTACTGACAGTAGAAGGAAAAGAGAAGGGAGAAAGGTTTGAATTACAGGTAAGGAGAGATGTTGGATTATGGTTGAGGAATAATGTT
>JBEBIF010000660.1:0-1492 GCA_040080515.1 Chitinophagaceae bacterium
GTAACGATGTATTTAAGCCCCGTCGGGGCGCAATGTCGGTAGCCTCGTAGAGGCGAAATGTCGGTAGCAGAAGAATGAATTGAATGATGTATTTAAGCCCCATCGGGGCGAAATGTCGGTAGCCTCGTAGAGGCGAAATGTCGGTAGCAGAAGAATGAATTGAACGATGTATCTAAGCCCCATCGGGGCGAAATGTCGGTAGCAGAAGAATGAATTGAACGATGTATTTAAGCCCCGTCGGGGCACAATGTCGGTAGCCTCGCAGAGGCGAAATGTCGGTAGCAGAAGAATGAATTGTAACGATGTATTTAAGCCCCATCGGGGCACAATGTCGGTAGCCTCGTAGAGGCGAAATGTCAGTAGCAGAAGAAATGAATTGTAACGATGTATTTAAGCCCCATCGGGGCGATATGTAAGGTTTTAGGGTTTTCTTTTATTCAACTTTTATAAATAATGACACTCACCTCCTTCCCTTTTCAAACGATCGACTGGTCAGCCATTCCCAAAGAAGAACATAAAGGTGATACCGGTGTGGCGTACTGGCAGGTACTGAAGATGAATGATATCAGGATACGTATTGTGGAATACTCACCCGGTTATAAAGCCGACCATTGGTGCAGCAAAGGCCATGTTCTTTTTTGCCTGGAAGGTGAAATGGAAACAGAACTGGCCGATGGCCGCATCTTTACCCTTACCGCAGGCATGAATTACTTAGTAGGTGATAACAACGAAGCCCACAGGAGTGCTACCGCAAATGGCTGCCGTCTTTTTATTGTTGATTAGAAATGTTCCGCTCCTGCGGAGCGGGATAAAACTACAATTCCTTTTCTACCGACCTGTTTCCCCTTCGGGGCAGAGATCACAACTGGTACAACTGGTTATATTCCGTCCCATCGGGACAAAAGGCCGGTAGCCAAAAAAAACATCACGCAGTTATTTGCCCCGGTGGGGCAAAACTTCTCTTTTAATTTTAATACCAAACAGCTATACCGGGTTTGTTTTATCCCTATTTTTGATTCAACCAAAACCTTATCCACATGTCTTATTATCCTCTTGCCACCGGCAATAGCTGGACCTACAAAATGAAAGATGGCAGCAGTTACACCAACGAAGTCACTGCTGCAGACGGCAACCTCTTCACCATGAAAAATTCGCTGATGCCTGCCACCGCCCAGGTAAAAAAAGATGGCGATCAGTACTTAGCCAATCACTGGGACGGTACCAGTTTCCAGGTATTTCTGAAAGAGAATCCTGAGATTGGTGACGACTGGGATGTGAAGTTCACCGCCAATGGCCTGGAAAGTATTTTAAGACACACCATCAAAGAAACCGGGCTTACCAAAGAAGTGGAAGGCAACACCTACAACGATGTACTGCTCATCGAAGCAGAAAGTATGCTGATGATGAACGGCACACTGATCACCCTCAGTTTCTTTACCCAATATTATTATGCTAAAGGGGTGGGACTGATACTTACCACCAGTTCAATGGG
>JBEBIF010000176.1:0-7136 GCA_040080515.1 Chitinophagaceae bacterium
CAACCATTTTTATTTGTATTTGCAGAATAGTATTATATTTGTCTAAACAATAATTTAGACAAGGCTAAAAATATGTTCTGGTTCACCAAAAAAAATAAACTACTGTTCCTGCTCACTATTGTGGTGGTGGTGGCTGTTGCCTGTAACAAATTATTGCCCGCTGCGCCTGCAGATGACGAATTGTTAGACGGACCGGTAGCCGGGCTGACTACTGATCAAAATAAGCAGTTTTTGGCGGGTGATGTAGCTTTTAATGATGAGATATTTACGGCCGCTACAGGACTGGGGCCCATCTTTGTAGCCACCAGTTGCGGCAGTTGTCATGCAGGAGATGGAAAAGGACATCCTTTCACCACTCTTATACGATTTGGGCAAACAGATAGTACCGGCAACCAGTTCGTACATCTTGGCGGGCCTCAATTGCAAAACAGGGCTTTGCCAGGGTACACACCGGAACAAATTCCTGCCGGTGCCACCTCCTCAAAATTTACTCCGCCGGCAAATACCGGGTTGGGATTTTTAGAACTCGTTCCTGATGCAGCTATTCTTGCAATGGCTGATCCGAATGATACAAATGGTGATGGCATTTCTGGTGTGCCCAACTGGATCCACCCGCCTGCCTATGTAAGCATTCCTGCTACTGCCATTGAACAAAATGGAAGATATATTCATCGCTTTGGAAAGAAAGCTGCTGCTTTTAATTTACTGCATCAAACAGTGAATGCTTACAACCAGGACATCGGTATCACATCAACCTTCGAACCAAAAGATGTGTATTCAGGAGCAACCATTGATGCTGAAGTAACCGATAAAACGGTCAGGGATGTGGTTTTTTACCTGCAAACATTAAAGGCACCTATACAACGAGACCAGGATAATCCGGAAGTGATACAAGGTAAAAGCATTTTTATTCAAACAGGCTGTGAAGGCTGCCACAGGCAAACATTGACAACTGCTTTTTCACCCGTAGCCGCATTGTCCGGTAAAACATTTCATCCTTACACTGACCTGTTATTGCATGATATGGGACCAGGGCTGGACGATGGATACACGGAAGGCAATGCTAAAACCTTTGAATGGCGTACACCCCCCTTGTGGGGATTAGGACTATCGAAGAATTCTCAAGGGGGACAATATTTTCTATTACATGATGGCAGGGCCAAAACTATTGAAGAGGCGATAACATTACATGGGGGAGAGGCTTTACAAAGCAAAACCAACTTTCAGCAATTACCCACTGCAGCAAAAGCACAACTTATTAAATTCCTGGAATCATTATAAATGGACAGAAGAAAATTTATAAAGAATAGCTGTACCGCCTGCATTTCTGCTGTGGCAGTAACAGGTGTATTATCATCCTGTACTTCCACCCGTTACATAAGCGGCACCTTGGGCAAGGATGGGTTGACCATAGATGAAAAAGAATTTGTAATTAAGAACAATGGTAAGACCACCTACCGGCCATTTATCATTGTCCGCAATGAGGCACTGCAGTATCCGCTATGTATCTATCGTTTCAGTGAGAAAGAATATTCGGCCTTATGGATGCGGTGTACGCACCAGGGTGCCGAATTACAGGCATCAGGAGATTACCTGCAGTGTACCGCTCACGGAAGTGAGTTTGATAACAAAGGCACCGTAAAAAATGGTCCGGCAGACCGGAACTTGCGAAATTTTCCGGTAACTGTTTCTGCTAACCAATTGTTTATTGACTTAAGAGCAATATGAGAAAAATAGTCTTATCCTTTTTTGTTATTACATTGGTCAATACGGTTGGTATTGCACAGATCGACCCTTCCTTACTCCGAAGGGTGCCAAAGGATACCAGCAAACTGCAAATGAATATGGATGCACTATACAGTCGTCCTTTTTTGCAGGTAGGCAAATTGCCGGTGGCGCTGGGTGGATATGCCGAAGCTAATTACCAGTATCTGCAAGAGGATGGCATTTCAGAAGGGCATCAGTTCCAGATGCGGCGGGTTTCGATATTTGTTTCTTCCACCATTGCCAACCGGATAAAATTTTTAAGTGAAATTGAATTTGAGGATGGTGCAAAGGAGATAAGCGTGGAATTTGCATCATTGGACATAGAATTCAATCCACTCTTAAACTTCAGAGGTGGCATAGTGGTAAACCCTATCGGTGCTTTTAATCAAAATCATGACGGACCGAAATGGGAGTTTGTTGACCGGCCGATCGCAGCCACACAAATGCTTCCTGGTACGTTCAGCAACGTGGGCTTTGGCTTGTATGGAAAGAAATACTCAAAGGACTGGGTCTATGCATATGAAGCCTATCTTACCAACGGGTTTGATGACCGGATCATATCTAATTCCGAGAACAAAACTTTTCTGCCTGCCACCAAGGAAAACCCCGAAAGGTTCGAAGAAAGTTTTAATGGCAGCCCTTTATTTACCGGAAAAGTGGCCCTGCGAAATAACAGGGTTGGTGAGCTGGGTCTTTCTTTTATGGGTGGCGTGTATAATAAATTTGAGGAAGATGGGTTGACATTGGATGTAAAAAGAAGAGTGAACGTATTTGCTGTGGATTTTAACACCACCCTCTCAAAAACAAAAACTTTTATCAATGGAGAGTGGGCCTGGGTGAATGTAAATGTACCTGATACTTACACAGAGCAATTTGGAGAAAAGCAAAATGGCGGGTTTATAGATATAGTTCAGCCGGTGTTTAAAAAAACAGTATTGGGATTTGAAAGATCGGTGATCAATGCATCAGTGCGGTTGGAGTATGTTGACTGGAACAAAGGAAAATTCATTTCGACAGGCGGAAATATTGCTGATGACATTTTTTCCATTGTGCCCGCCATCAGCTGGCGGCCCACGGCGCAGACTGTTTTACGATTTAACTACCGTTATAACTGGCAGAAAGATATTTTAGGTAATCCTCCTGCTAAACTGGCAGGGTTTCAGTTTGGGGTGAGCACTTATTTTTAGCTTTTGTAATCCTCTCTTACCGGGTTGAACACGTCAATCACTTTGCAATCTGTTTTGGCAACAGCAGAATGGGGAACATTTGAAGGAATTACATGGTACATGCCCGCAGTCAGCAGGCAGGGTTCTCCGCCAATTATCATATCCAGCTCACCTTCGACGATATACGTTATCTGTTCATGCGGATGATGATGCTGCGGCAGATTACTTCCCGCTTTTACCTCTACTAAACCCAGCGTCATACTTGTTCCATGAACATAGTAGCCGGTAAGGCCGGGAGCCAGTTCTTTCGGGGTTATATCTTTTAAAGATTGCATAATTGATCAGCGTTATTAAAGTATAGGAATCCGATATCTCCTTTAGCTGTTTTCGAAGTAGCAGAAATTTCCTCCCACCCATTCTTTGTCTTTATTATATCGTACCCCGATCATTTTTCCTTTACTCAATCTTCCCAGGTTATTAGTAGCCACCGGTCTTGCTTCGCCATCTTTCCAGAAGTAGAACATACGTATCTCTGCTTTGGCTGGTACGTCAGGGGTTTGTATCACCTCAGCATATTTTACTTTACGTTGCAGTATCCAGTTCTCGGGGTCTTTTACTTTGTCTATATCCGCCTTAGTTACATCAATGATAACGCCTTGCCCCGCAAAAGAGAATAACGGTTTCAATACATAATTCTCCAGGTCGGCAGGCATTTGTTTCACTTCATTTAAAAAGAAAGTTTGCGGCACATACGGATGACGGATAAATGGCAGGGTGTATTTGCTGATACGGTAAAACCAGTTGGGGTGCGGCGCCCACTCCACGTCCAGTGCTTCAAAAAAGATGGTCCCTTTTTCCTGCACTTCGGGTGTTTGTTGCTGGAGGTCATCAAAGATCACCCGGTTGTAGATGCGCTTCACTTCTGTTTTCACTCCATCATTGAGGTAATACAATTTCTTTCCTTCTTTTATCAGTTCTGTCAGGCACACCATTTTAATGCCGGTATAATCTTCCGTGCAATAAAAATCGATCCTTGTTTTTTGCTTACGGGGAAATATTTCCAGCAATATCACATTTTCAGGTGCATGGTTGCCTATAATGATCTCTTTCAGCAGTTGTATATATGTTTCCTTAGTATAACCATTGAGGTAGCAGGAAAAATTATCCGGCACCGGGTAATGGTTGCGAAACACCTCATCGATCAGCACTTCGTAAGCAAAGAGGGAAGGGAAGCCCTGCATTTCGATCAGCTGCGGTTCGTATTCTCCCTGCTCGTTGATGCAAATGCCAAAGTCAAAAGCGATGAAATGAGAGTGCCCGTTCTCTCCGGGTACATTCAGGTCTTTGCGAACGGCATTTTTGGTAAGTTCTTTAAAGTTGGGATCAACAATAATATCGATAATGCTTTCGCAGGCATGCAGGATCTTATCTGTAAAATCTTTAGGTACAAATATGGGTGTTTCCGCCACCCTGAATTCAATTGCATCCGGGTGAACGTTATGCAGTTCTTTTAAAAAGGCCTCATATTTTTCTTTGGTAAAGGCCTCGTTATATGCTTTGCGGATAGCAGGGATCATAGTCCTTATTTTATTAGAGGGAAGTTAGTGAATGATATTGACAAGTCGAAAGTCGATAGTCGGGAGTCAATAGTCGGGAGTCGATAGTAAGAGCCAATCCGGATATGGCCTGTCGTCTGTGGCCGTCCTCACGCCATCACTTCCTGGAATTGCCCTACTGCATGATTCAGGAAATTGGGAAGGATATGAGAATAGGTCCAGCGGATCTTATCGGGATCATCAAGGTGTTCGAGCATGCTGCGGAGTTTATCTTCACCATGACTTTCGATAACTGTCTTTCTTTTTTCTTCGGTCTTCAGGTACATGCTCATACCGGATGCATCCGCTTCGGGATGGAATTGTGTGCCGATCATATATTCATTGAACCGGATACCCATTACCGCTCTTTCATAGGGAACATGAGGGCGGCTTTTTTCAATACAAAGAATTTCGGCACCCATTTCTTCCAGCCGTTCATGATTCGGTTGTATCACCTGGTGGTCGCGGCTGTCCACTCCATAGAAAGGATCCCGGAGGCCATCAAATACTGGTTCATTTTTACCTGCATCGAGCATATGGATCGGGAACACACCAAATGCAGTTGATTTTCTTTTACACACCAGGCCTACATTAAAATAACGGCTGGCCAGCTGAAAGGAGTGACAAATAAAGAAGATATATTTTTTCTTGTGGTTAGAAGGATTATTATTCCAACGTTCCATTTTATCGAGCCAGCGGCACCAGGCAATATCCCAGTCTTCAAAACGGCTTACGAGCGGATCACCGGGGCCACCGGAAGAGAGGTATAGATCATACGACGTATCAGGGAATTCATTTTTGAGGCGTACATCAAATTCATCCGATCGCAGGTCAAAATCGTTGGCCGCTGCCCAGTCATGAAGAATGGTACGGATACAACGCATACCCTGGTTCGGTACGCCTTCATAGAGATCGAGGATTGCTACTTTTACAGTCCGTTTTTCAGTCCAGCCCATCTACAAATTTAAGGTTTTTTTCATTTTGAGATGGTGCATACGATTGCATGATTGTCCACAAATGTGGATTAAATTGATCCAGCGCAAAGGATTGCGGTTGAGATTTTTTGGCCAGGCTGCAGTGCAGATGGCATCGTCCCTTGCGTCGCACTCTTCAAGGTTCGGTAATTCTGTTGGGCTTTTTTTACCACATAGAAGGATAGATACATAGGAAATACACACATAGTATCACGGCTATGTGTGTATTTCTTATGTGGACTATGTACTATGTGGTATAATCGCTGAGTATTGAACGGGACGATGAAGAGTGCGACGCAACAGGCGATGATAGTAGTACTGCAGCTGGGTACATCATTTCTCATATACCTTCTCTCCGCCCAGGAAGGTCTTCAGCACTCTAATAGACAATAATTTCTCCGGTGCTTCTTTCATGATGTCTGCATCAAGGATGATAAAGTCGGCGAACTTCCCTTTTTCCAAACTTCCTTTTTCGGTTTCTTCAAAGTTGGAGCGGGCCGCCCAGATGGTCATGCCTCTAAGTGTTTCTTCCCGGCTGAGTGCATTTTCCATTTGATAGCCATTCTCCGGCCAGCCTTTAGCATCTTTTCGTACCACAGCAGCATAAAATGTTTTGAAGGTGGAAATATCTTCTACCGGGAAATCGGTGCCTAATGGCAGCCATCCGTTTTGTTGCAGTAATTGTTTATAAGCATAAGCGCCTTTTACTCTTTCAGCACCGAGACGGTCACCGGCCCAATACATATCAGAAGTGGCATGGGTGGGCTGCACAGAAGGAATGATATTGTTTTGACCAAATAAGGGGAAGTCATTCTGATTCACCACCTGTGCATGTTCTATCCTCCAGCGCAGGTCATTTTTGCCTTTGAGGTATTTGGCATAAATAGTCAGAATGGTCCTGTTGCCACTGTCGCCGATGGCGTGAGTGCACATCTGCCAGCCTTTGTTACTAAGCCAGCTGGCCACCGAATCAAAATGGGGTGGATTGCTGAGCAGGAAACCATAATGCCCGGCTTTATCGCTGTAGGGTTCCAGTAAGCAGGCACCTCTTGAACCTAATGCGCCATCACCATACACTTTAAAGCTTCTTACATTCAGCAGGTCTGTTTTGATCATTCCATACTTCTCAGCAGAATCATAGTTAGCTTTTTCATCGCTCAGCATTACATAGAGCCGCATCTTTAATTCGCCTTTTGCCTGCAATTCTTTTATCACATTCACTGATGCATAACCGAGGCCGCAATCATCGATAGTGGTAAGGCCCATGGCAAAGCAGTTTTGCTCAGCTGCTTTTAAACCTTTCTTAAGTTGCTCAGTGGTGGCACCGGGAATTTTTACTGAGACAAGATCAATCGCATTATCAATTAGTATTCCGCTTAGCGATCCTTCCATTTCTTCTATTTCGCCACCGGTTAATGTATCACCGGCCTTTATACCGGCAAGGTCCAGTGCTTTTTGATTGGCAATAGCTGCATGGCCATCTATTCTTGTAAGTAATACAGGTCTGTCGGGAAACAACGTATCCAATTCATCTTTGCCGGGAAATTCTTTTACCTCCCAGTCGTTCTGGTCCCAGCCGCGGCCGGTGATCCAGCCTTCCTGGTTCTCCGTTGCGAATTTCTTTACTCTTTCAA
>JBEBIF010000661.1:0-1488 GCA_040080515.1 Chitinophagaceae bacterium
CTTCTTCTTTCAATGCTATCCATGCTTTCAAGAGGTATTTTAAATTCCTCTTCAAGTCTTATAAATCGTGGGCTCAGAAGCTTAACTGCATTTACAGGGCAGGCATAGTAGCACGCCTTACATCCCGTACAGTAATCGCGATCAATAAAATATTTATTCTTTGTTTCAAAGACAGCACCATAAGCACACGCCTCTTTACAGAGTCCACACCTGATGCACTCGCCTTGATTGATTACAAAAACACCCAAACCACTGCAAACCTTTGCCCTGCAGTATTTATCCTTTATATGCTCTTCATATTCATCGCGGAAATATCTTATAGTTGTAAGCACGGGATTCGGTGCACTCTGGCCAAGACCGCAGAGAGAACCTGCTGCTACAGACTCTCCAAATCTCTTTAGCTTTTCTATATCGCCTTCTTCACCGTTACCTGATGTTATCCTTTCGAGTATCTGAAGCATCTGGTATGTGCCTATTCTGCATGGCGGACATTTTCCACATGATTCAGACTGTGTAAAAGAAAGGAAGAACTTGGCAACATCAACCATACAGTTGTCTTCATCCAAAACAACCATGCCACCCGAGCCCATCATAGAACCGACCTTCCGGAGTGAATCGAAATCCACTGGCAGGTTAAGATACTGCGGGGGAATACATCCTCCAGAAGGACCTCCTGTTTGCACTGCCTTGAATCTTTTGTTATTTATGATGCCTCCGCCTATGTCAAAAATAATCTCCTTGAGGGTTATCCCCATAGGAACCTCAACAAGCCCTGTATTCTTAACCTTGCCTGTCAGGGCAAATACCTTTGTTCCCGGCGAGCCTTCGGTCCCGATACCCAGGAACCAGTCTGCACCGTTCTCAATAATCGGGGGCACACAGGCATACGTCTCAACATTATTAAGATTAGCTGGATACCCCCATGGACCGCCACCAGGTTCTGAGACTCTTGGTGGTCTTGCATGAGGAAATCCTCTGTTACCTTCTATTGATGCAACAAGCGCAGTAGCCTCACCACAAACAAATGCACCTGCCCCTTCTCTAATATCAACGGAAAAATCAAATCCTGTCCCGAGGATATTTCTCCCTAAAAGACCGATTTCTTCTGCCTGCTTAATAGCGATGTTTAAATTTTTTACAGCAAGCGGGTATTCATGACGAACATAGATAAACCCATAATGTGCACCGATTGTATAGGCACATATAAGCATCCCTTCAAGCAGGCTGTGAGGGTCGCCCTCCATGATTGACCTGTCCATAAAAGCGCCTGGATCACCCTCATCACCATTAGCAATAACCAGCTTAATCGCACTTCGAGCTTTTTTAGTATGCGCCCACTTTATGCCGGCAGGAAATCCTGCACCGCCCCGGCCCCTGAGATTTGCCTTCTTTACCTCCTCAAGCACCTGTTCAGGACTCATTGAGGAAAACATCTTTTCAGCAGCGCTATAGCCACCAACAGCAATATAATGATAGATGTTAGCGGGG
>JBEBIF010000662.1:0-1481 GCA_040080515.1 Chitinophagaceae bacterium
ACTGGATACCGTTTCAGCAGAACATGATTATAATTTTTATATTGGCCTGCTGCGCACCAATGGGGTGATGGTCTGTGTGGGTGTGCCGCCAACCCCGGCAACGATCCCCGCCTTTAATGTGATCTTTGGCCGGAAGAGTTTTGCCGGTTCGCTGATCGGTGGCATTCCTGAAACACAGGAGATGCTTGACTTTTGCGCTGCTAATAATATTGTAAGCGACGTGGAAGTGATAGCCATGAAAGATATCAATGAAGCGTATGAAAGAATGCTGAAGGGAGATGTACGGTACCGGTTTGTGATCGATATGTCGACCTTATAATAGAATTAACCCAATGATGATAAGAAAAGCTGCTTTTAACCGGGCAGCTTTTTTAATATCTCCGCATCATTTATTATTTCAGCTTCCCCGATATTGAAATGTGTTTTTACCTGCTCTGCGAGACCTTCCCTTACTACCAGCAAAATTTTTTGCTGTCTTATCGTCAATGCTTCTTTTAATACAGCACAAAATCCCTCTCCTCTCAGCTCCAATGGCCCAATCTCATCTATCACTAACCATCCCTCTTTATGAGTGGCATCACGAATAATTTGTATGGCTTTTTGAAAACTGGCATGGCTGAATGAAAATCGTCCGACAGTCTGTATCTCTGTCTCCTCTTCTATCGCCTCCATCGGAAATTGTTCTTTAGTATGTGCATTCATAAATATTCTCTTGCCCTGCACTACCGGTGTCAGTATACCGTACACATCGTTCCTTGTTGAAGACCAGTTTATCAATGAAGTGGTCTTGCCTGTTTGAATGGGAGCTGTGAGAATAACAACCTGTTTGCTGGCAGTCGGGTGCAGCGCATTTACCAACAGCATTTTGCTCCATGTGTTTATTTTTTTCCATCCTTTATTGCCGGACGATTGTTTCCAGCATTGTGCGATCAGTTGCTGTGTGGCGGGTAATAATTGCAATACTTCCTGTACCTCCTGTTGCGAACTGGTTTTTTTTTGTTGCAGCCACCTGTGCAGTAATTGTTTCAGTAAGGGCCCGATTATGAATACCCAGCCGAGTACAATGATGAGGGAGCGTAATAATATTTTTAATGAAACATGAGAGGGTAGTAAGGCTGTGCCTATTTTAAAATAAGATTGTACGTATAGCCCAATCAGTAAAAGCCATATTATAAACAAGCCTTTCTTTAGCCGTTTTCGTTTTTTGGATATAGCCGGCAGGATAATGGTCGCAGCATCGTTTGCCGTGATGATGTATTGATTATCGCTGCGCCATCTTTCAATGCGTTTCGGAAGCCGGGAACTGTACCTGCCCACCCATACTCCGGTGATCAGATGCAACAGCACATAGCCGCTGCCAATTAATAAACTATAGTTGGTGGCTGTTTTTTGTTTGGTCAGCCTGTTGATAAAATCATTTATGACTATCCAGAGGTCATTGCCATATACAATGGTGAGGACCAGTATGCGTTGCAATCCCG
>JBEBIF010000006.1:0-29352 GCA_040080515.1 Chitinophagaceae bacterium
TTAACAGGGTGTGCCCAAAAGGCGGCCCCCGCCAGTAGCTGAAAGGCGGGGGCTTTTTCTCTTCAACGAAGTAACCTTCTAATGCCTGACGCCATGACATCAACTACCATTAAAAAAAGTACTCTGCTAAAAAACAGCATCCGGAAGAAAAAAGGGAGCTCTGCTTCGGTAAGCATGGATGAAGACAGGCAAGAATATATAGTGTATGTGGTAGTACCCGGCATGCAACGACAGGACATCAGCATTAAGATCAGGAATAAAGAACTTACCGTCACTGCTTTAAAAGAACAGGCATTGCATTGCTATATGGATTCCGAAAAACAGCTTTTTTCGCAGTGGACTGAGTCCTTTATCCTGCCTGATGATGCAGATACAGTGATGACAGCTGCCGTATATAGAAACGGGGAATTACAAATTCACATCCCAAAAGGAAAAAACGGAAGCAGCGATAAGCCAGTTGAGGTTTTTGTGTATTGAGTAAGTATGCCAGGCTTCTCAATATAGCAGGTTCCTGAGCTTCTCAATATTCACAATACTGATCTTGCCCTCTTTTATTTCGATCAGCTTCTCCGATTTAAAATCGCTGAGGGTGCGGATAAGAGATTCTGTGGCCGTACCCACATAGTGAGCAATATCCTCCCGGGATATTTCAATAGGTTTGTTTTCCCCGGCCGAATTAAACTTTCCATGAATATCCACTAATGCTTTGGCCACCCGCTTCCGGAGAGAACTGTAAGCCAGGCTCAGCAGTCGTTCCTCCTTCTCCTTTACATTCTGGGTAACAATGCGGATAAATTTTGTAGTGACATTGATATCGCTGTCCATCATGTGCTGAAAATCATCCCTGGGGATTTGTATGATCTCCGTTTCCTCCAGCGCAGCAGCCGAATCGTCGTAATTCTTTTCTTCGATCAATGCCGGGTAGCCAATATAATCCCCATCGCTGTACAGATCGGTAATATATTCTTTCCCGTCTTCATGCGTTTTAAACCCTTTTACTTTCCCTTTTACAACATAATACAAGAACCGGGGTCTTTTGCCTTCCGTATAGATCACCTGCTTCTTGGAATAGAGTTCAGAATTATAATTATCCAGGTCGAATTTCAGAAGGCCGGTTGCCTCCAGGTCATTGGCCAGTTCACTTAGCCCTTTACCACTGGCATTGTATTTTTTTTGCATCACTTCCAGTTTTTTTAGCCTGGATTCAATGGCACTCATCAGCTCCAGTTCTTCAAAAGGCTTCGTCAGGTAATCATCGGCGCCCATTTCCATTCCTTTGCGCAAATCATTTCTTTCCGCTTTCGCTGTAAGAAAGATGAGGGGTATATCTTCGGTTTCCGGGTTTTTTCTTAACAGGTGTAAAACGCCATACCCGTCCAGTTCGGGCATCATAATATCACATACGATCAGGTCGGGCTTTTCTGCCAGTGCCGCTTCCACGCCTTTCTTTCCATTCTCAGCAGTTATTGTCCTGTAGCCTCCAAGGGATAGTATCTCTGCCGTATTTTCCCGGATGTCCCGGTTATCATCAATGATCAGAATGGTTTTTTGTGACATGCAACTTATTTTTTAGTTGGAAAAGGATGTAAAGTAAAAGTAATTAAATCACCTTGTTTGATGAAAATCACTTTACGGGCTGAACTTACTCATCCGCCACCGGGGGCCATCCGGCTACTTTAGCCACTTTATTTTACCAAAAGTATGGGTTCACCAGCAGTTACAGACCAGCGGCTCCATTGTTACCATTGCGGCGAATCATGCCCCGATGAAAAGATCCATACCGCTGAAAAGATATTTTGCTGCCAGGGCTGCAAGATGGTGTACCAGATATTGAGTCAGAGCGACCTCTGCGACTATTACAGCCTGAATGAAAACCCCGGCATCAGCCAGCGGATCCATGTCAGAAAAGACAAATTCGCTTTCCTCGACAATCAAAAGATACAAGCGCAACTAATCACTTTTAAAGATGAGAAACAGGTACACATCACCTTTTACCTGCCCCAGATGCACTGCAGCTCCTGTTTATATTTATTGGAAAACCTCCACCGGCTTGATAGTGGTATAATATCCGGCAAGGTCAATTTTACCCGCAAAGAAGTGGACATTGTTTTTCTGGTAAACCAAACAAGCCTCCGCCAGGTAGCAGAAACACTCACCAGTATCGGTTATGAACCTTACATCAGCCTGAACGACCTGAAGGAGAAGCGGCCCGCTATCGACAAAAGCATGATCTACCAACTGGGCATCGCCGGATTTTGCTTTGGCAATATCATGCTGATGAGTTTTCCGGAATACCTTGGCATTGATGCCAGTGAAGTGGGACTACGCAGCATTTTCCGCTGGGCAAATTTTGGCCTGGCCATCCCTGTATTGCTGTACGCTGCATTACCTTTTTATACTTCCTCCTGGAAAAGCCTGCGGCACAAATTTTTGAATATCGACGCCCCTATCGCACTGGCCATCATCATCACTTTTATCCGCAGCGCTTATGAAGTACTAAGTGGTACCGGCGGCGGATATTTCGATTCCATGACCGGCATCGTATTCTTTATGCTCGCCGGAAGGATCTTGCAGGACAAAACTTACCGGCAATTATCGTTTGAAAGAGATTATACCTCTTATTTTCCGGTGGCAGTGTCTGTATTAAAAGAAGACAAAGAAATTCCATCTGCATTACCTGATATTAAACCAGGAGACACCCTGCTCATACATAATGAAGAATTGATACCCGCCGATGGCATACTGACAAAAGGCAAAGCATTTATCGATTACAGCTTTGTAACCGGTGAATCATTGCCCGTATTAAAAGAAGTAGGTGAACTGGTGTATGCCGGGGGCAAACAAACCGAGAGCAATATAGAAGTGCTGGTGGTAAAAGAAGTGGCCCAAAGCTATCTTACCAAACTCTGGAACAAACAGGATACAAAACCAGGCAGCTCCAAAAGCCAGGAGGGGCGTAAAACAGTTTCCTTCGTTCACCTGCTCAGCCGTTATTTCACTTATATCGTATTGACGATTGCGGCAGTCACAGCCGTGTACTGGCAGTTCAATGATCCCTCCAGGCTTTGGCCGGCTGTTACTTCTATCTTTATCATTGCCTGCCCTTGTGCATTATTATTATCCAATACATTCACCAACGGAAATATATTACGCATCCTCGGCCGCAATCATTTCTATTTGCGCAATGCGCAAACCATTGAAGACATGGCCAGGGCCACGCATATCGTTTTTGACAAAACAGGCACTCTTACCAGCACGCTGCAACAAGATATTACTTATGAAGGAACCACACTTACTGCTCATCAGCAAGAACAGGTAGCTGCTCTTGCGGGTTGTTCTTCACATCCATTGAGTAAATCATTGTCCCGGTTCCTGGCAAAAGGGAAAAACCCGGAAGTCACCGGTTTTAAAGAAACCACTGGCCAGGGTATCGAGGGTTTTGTAAATGATGATCTTATGAAGATCGGCTCTTATGAATTTGTGACCGGCGACAGCACCCGGCAATTGGGCACTGCCGTATTCGTCAGCATTGAAAATAAGCTGCAGGGTTATTACCTTTTCAGCAATCATTACCGGGAATCCATTCCTGCTTTATTGCAACAACTGAAAGGAGCTTACAGCCTCTCCGTTTTATCCGGCGATAATGAAACAGAGCGGGACAACCTGCAAAGACTATTGGGCAAAAAAGCCACCCTCCTCTTTCACCAGAGGCCCGAGGATAAACTACACTATATCGAACAACTACAGCAGCAGGGCGAAAAAGTGATGATGATCGGCGATGGACTAAATGATGCGGGCGCCCTTCGGCAAAGTGATATCGGCATTGCCGTGGCTGAGCAAACAAACAATTTCACACCCTCCAGTGATGCCATTATTGAAGCCAAACAGTTATCCCGCCTTACCCAATTCATTAAGCTCTGCCGGGCCAACCGGGATATTGTGATCGCCAGTTTTGTGTTGTCCATTGTGTATAATGTTATCGGGTTATTCTTTGCCGTACAGGGCAGCCTGTCGCCATTGATGGCCGCTATCCTGATGCCGAGCAGTTCCCTGAGCATACTGCTTATTACGTTCGGCAGCAGCAGCCTGTTGGGAAGGAAGCTGATGACTATCGAACAGACGAACAGATGAACCCCGCATGAGGCGGGGCAGGCAAGGAATTAAGAATGATGAAGTAAACAGCCTCCGTACCGATATTGGGTTTTGAACCACATTAGGAAATAGTTAACATAGGACTTTTACATAGTAAAATCCTATGTGTTTTGCTATGTACCTATGCTTCTATGTGGTTCCCTTTGATAATATCTTGTCTGCCCCGACCAATCCCGGGTTCGATATCAATCATTGCGCCGTTGTGAGCAAAATCATTCGCTTTCTTGATGCTCGTTATCTTTTGACGTGGCCGGGCAAAATATTTTTACCGGAATTATAACTACGAAAAATGAGTGTGATTATTATTCTCCTGATCGCCAGTATCTCTATTGCAGGCATGTTCCTGTTTGCTTTTTTATGGGGGGTAAAATCCGGCCAGTTCGAAGACGATTATTCTCCTTCTTCCCGCATTTTATTTGATGACAAACCATCGTCCAAAACCAAAACACAATAATTCTAATCACCAATTCCCTGACTATGCAAGTAGAAAAGTTCTATTATGACAACAAGATCGTAAAGGCATTTGGGTACGCCACCGTAGTATTTGGCTTAGTGGGTATGCTGGTAGGTTTATGGGTAGCTGTTCAGTTTTATTACCCGGCTGCCAGTCTCAATTTTGCCCCTACCACCTTTGGCCGGCTTCGTCCGTTGCACACCAATGCCATCATCTTTGCATTTGTGGGCAATGCCTCCTTTGCGGGTATTTATTATTCCCTGCAGCGATTGTTGAAAGCGAGAATGTTTAGCGACAAACTCAGCTGGATACATTTCTGGGGCTGGCAGCTCATTATTGTGGCAGCTGCAATAACATTACCACTGGGCCTCAACAATGGTGCTGAATACGCCGAGTTGATTTGGCCAATAGATATCGCTATCGCCCTGGTATGGGTCATTTTCGGTATCAATATGTTTGGTACTATCATTAAAAGAAGGGAGAAACATCTTTATGTGGCCATCTGGTTTTATATCGCCACCTGGGTTACTGTAGCGCTGCTTCATATCGTTCGTTCTATTGAATTGCCTTACTCTGCCACCGGAAGTTATAGCTGGTATGCAGGCGTACAGGATGCATTGGTGCAATGGTGGTATGGTCATAATGCGGTGGCCTTCTTCCTTACCACGCCGGTGCTTGGTTTGATGTATTACTTTTTGCCGAAGGCCGCTAACAGACCGGTTTATTCTTACCGTCTTTCTATCATTCACTTCTGGGCATTGATATTTATATATATATGGGCAGGGCCTCACCATTTGCTGTACACAGCATTGCCCGATTGGGCACAATCACTTGGCGTGGTATTCTCCATCATGCTCATCGCTCCCAGTTGGGGCGGTATGCTGAATGGTTTATTTACCCTTCGTGGCGCCTGGGATAAGGTACGGGAAGATCCTGTTCTGAAATTCATGGTCGTTGCCATCACCTGCTATGGTATGAGTACGTTTGAAGGGCCGTTGCTGAGTTTGAAAAGTGTAAATGCGATCTCCCACTTTAGCGACTGGACCATTGGTCACGTACATATCGGCGGATTAGGCTGGAATGGGTTCCTTGCCTTTGCCATCCTGTATTATATGGTTCCCAAAATGTGGGGCACCAATCTCTATTCAAAGAAATTAGCCACCAACCACTTCTGGCTGGGTACCATCGGTATCATTATTTATGCGGTACCGATGTACTGGGCCGGGTTTGAACAAAGCATCATGTGGAAACAGTTCACTCCCGAAGGACAGCTGAAGTTTGATTTTATGCAAACGGTCACCAATATCAAATACATGTATGTGGCCCGTAGTATTGGCGGCTTGCTCTATCTCGTTGGCGCCTTACTGATGACATACAACCTGGTGAAAACGATCCGCCAGGGACGGTTCATTCCCAATGAAGCCGCGGAAGCCGCACCATTAGTAAAAGAAGTGTCAAAGAAAAAAGAATACTGGCACCGCGTCATTGAAAGAAAGCCGCTGACGATGCTTGTGCTGGCACTTATACTGGTGGCTATCGGTGGTCTGGTACAAATGATCCCCACCTTCCTGGTGAAGTCGAATGTGCCTACACTGGCCAGTGTAAAACCTTACACCCCGCTTGAATTACAGGGAAGGGATATTTATGTAAGGGAAGGTTGCTACACCTGTCACTCACAAATGATCCGTCCTTTCAGAGATGAAGTGGCGAGGTATGGAGAATACTCCAAAGCCGGTGAGTTTGTGTATGATCACCCGTTCCAATGGGGCAGTAAACGTACCGGACCCGACCTGGCCAGAGAAGGTGGTGATAAGAACAGGAGACCTGATTCATGGCACTACACCCATATGTATGATCCACGCCTGACATCCCCGGGTTCTATTATGCCAAGATATATATGGCTGCTGGATAACAAACTGGATATTTCTACCACACCTGCCAAAATAAGAGCGATGAGAACACTGGGTGTGCCCTATCCAAAAGGTTATGACCAAATAGCTAATACGGACCTGATGAAACAGGCAGATGAAATAACAGCTAACCTGAAAAAGGAAAAGATCGAGACCGCATCAGACAGGGAAATAATTGCCGTTATTGCCTACCTGCAGCGCCTGGGCCGTGATATACAGGCAGAACCTAAGAAAGAAGCGGCAGTCGTAAATCAATAGTCTGTAGTAATAAAAAAATAAGGATATGAAATTCATTAATTATATAGAAAAAATAAGCGGTATCGATATCATGGGAGTAGCCTCCCTGCTGGGGTTCTTTCTGTTCTTCGTGATCATGCTGACCTGGGTGTTTAAAACAAGAAAGAAAAAATTCAATGATATCAGCCGTATTCCATTAGACAACTAGTATTTAAAAAAACCAATAAGCAACTATCTATGCGTACTAAATTGAAATATATACTGGGGCTTTTTGCCGGGCTCTTCCTCCTTTCAGTTCAGCCTGCCTGGGCGGCCGATCCCCCTGCCCCCTCTGCTTTCAGCAATCCGCTGGCCATAACGCTTATCGTACTGATGCTGCTACTGCTCATCGTGATCGGCATACTGGCCAATATTTTACTTGGAACAGCCGAGCTTAAAGTAAAAAAGAATAAAAATAATGCAAACAACAAGGTGCTGCAAAGCTCCCTGTTGATGATTGGCCTCCTTCTGGCCGGGCCGTCAGTATTTGCACAAGGCACCAGCCCGGAAACAACTAAAGCCACAGCCAGCACTATAGGTGGGATGGCAACTTCCACGTTTTATGTGATGGCAGCCGTTATCTTCCTGGAGTTGTTCATAATTATTGCGATGCTGTTCAATATCAAGTTCCTGATAAAAACTGAAAAGGAAAAGCTGGTATCTCCTGTTGAAATGGAAGAGCTTAAGAAAACAAGACTGAGCTGGTGGGACCGGTTCAATAAGCTAAGACCTGTAACAGAAGAAGCAGAACTGGATCTTGGACATGATTATGACGGGATCCGTGAATTGAACAATCGTCTTCCACCATGGTGGTTGTATGGTTTTTATGCAACAATTATTTTCGCAGGAATTTATTTGTGGCGCTTCCATGTATCTCATACCGGACCTTCCAGTAAGCAAGAATATGAAAGGTCGGTGGCCAGTGCTGAATTGAAAATAAAAGAATACTTGAAATTAAAAGGGGAGTCTGTAGATGAAAATACGGTGAAGCTGTTAACCAGTGCAGAAGATATTAGTGCTGGTAAGGCCCTGTTTACAGACCCTGCAAAATGTCCTGCCTGCCACCTGCCTGATGGCGGAGGCAATGCAGTGGGACCCAATCTTACAGATGACTACTGGCTTTACGGTGGCAGTATAAAGGATATTTTCAAAACGATTAAATATGGCACTACTAAAGGTATGAGAAGCTGGAAAGACGATCTGTCTGCCAAACAAATAGCTCAGGTAGCCAGTTATGTAAAATCGCTGCAAGGAACGAAACCTGCCAATCCAAAAGCACCACAAGGCGAGTTATATAAAGAAGAAGCCACACCCAAAGCAGTTACAGATTCTGTTAAACCACCTATAACCGGCACGAAATAAGTTTGGATAATGAAACAGTGAAACAGGAGCAGTTATGAACGAAATAAAACCCGAAGCAAGAACAAAAGAACAAACCACAGAATCATTCCGTGACAGGCTTGCTACAGTTGATGCTAAAGGAAAACGGAAATGGGTTTTTGCACAAAAACCAAAAGGCCGCTTCACTAATGTCCGCACCTGGGTAAGCTGGGGCTTCTTTATCCTTTTTTTTACATTACCCTTTGTAAAATTCAACGGAAGACCCCTCTTTCTTTTTAATATACCCGAAGCCAAATTTATCATCTTTGGTAAGATATTCTGGCCACAGGATTTTTTCATCTTCGGACTTACGATGGTCACTTTCATCATCTTCGTGGTATTATTCACTGCAGCATTTGGCCGCTTGTTTTGCGGATGGGTGTGCCCGCAAACCATTTTTATGGAAATGCTGTTCCGCAAAGTGGAATACCTTATTGAAGGTGATGCGCCAAAACAGAAACTGTTGAACAATTCGCCGTGGACCGGCAAAAAGATCAGGATAAAAGCCATTAAGCATACTACTTTTTTTTTGCTGGCTTTCATCATTGCTAATTTCTTCCTGGCCTATATCATTGGTATCGATGAGCTGAAGAAGATCATCAGTGAACCGGTCAGTGAACACCTTTTAGGGTTTCTTTCCCTGCTGGTGTTCTCCGGTATATTCTATGGTGTGTATGCTTATTTCCGGGAGCAGGTATGCACCGTTATTTGTCCTTATGGCCGTTTGCAAAGTGTGCTGCTCGACAGGAACTCCATGATCGTGGCCTATGATCATAAAAGAGGCGAACCAAGAGGTAAGTATAAAAAAGAACAGGCTGCCGAACTCAGCACCGGCGATTGCATTGATTGTTTTCAGTGTGTAAAGGTTTGTCCTACCGGCATTGATATCCGCAATGGCACACAAATGGAATGTGTCGGCTGCACGGCCTGTATTGATGCCTGCGATAAAATGATGGATGCGGTGGGCCGGCCCAGGGGATTGGTCCGCTATGCCTCTGAAAATGGTATTGCTGCAAATGAAAAACTCCGCTTCACCGGAAGGATGAAATTCTATACCGTAGTGCTGGTGATTCTTTCAGGAATCCTTACTTTATTATTATTGAGCCGGAAAGATATTGATGGCACCATTATCCGCACCAAAGGCACCCTGTACCAGGAAAGGGGTACAGACAGTCTTACCAACTTGTTTAATATTAAGATCATCAACAAGACAATAAACAATATCCCTGTCACCTTGCGGCTTGAAGGCGAAGCAAGTGATGCCGGAAAAATAGAACTCGTAGGCGCAACAGACATTCATTTAAAGGATGAAGACCAGGCGATGGGCACCTTCTTTGTAGTATTGCCACGAAAATTTGTTACCGGCAGAAAAATGAAATTGAAAATTGGGTTGTATGATGGTGAAAAAAAGATCACCACCCTTAGTACCAATTTTGCAGGTCCGTTTGGAAAATATTAATTCATTAAAAAGATTTGTATGAACTGGGGGAATAAATTACTGGTAACCTTTCTTGTCTTTGGCGCAGGTATGACCTTCCTGGTCTATCGCTCTGTAAAGACAAACTACGAAATGGTGGAAACGGACTACTATAAAAACGAGCTGGCCTATCAGCAGGTAATTGATGGTTCCAACAGGGCCAATGCATTGACCTCACCGGTAACATTACAACAAACAGAAAAGGGTATCCTGCTGCAACTGCCCGAGGAAATGAAGAACAAAACTGTTACTGGCGAAGTGCATTTCTACTGTGCTTACGATGAGAAGAAGGATAAAAAGGTAGAACTGAAGACCGGTACCGATGGTTCACAACTCATCAGTACTGAAAAACTGCAGCCTGGTACTTATACCGTTAAGATCAACTGGCAGCAAAATGGAGAAAGCTATTATTCAGAAAAAAACTTAACCGTGTTGTAATGCTGTTACCTGCACTACTATCAGGTTTCACTCTTGGCCTTGCCGGCAGTCTGCATTGTGTGGGCATGTGCGGGCCGCTGAGTCTTGCATTGCCGACACACCATTTGTCTCCCTCACAAAAATTCTTTTCGTTGTTGCTGTATCAAACCGGAAGGGTCATTACCTATACAGTGATCGGACTGGTATTCGGGTTAGCCGGAAGAAGGATTTATATTTCCGGTTACCAGCAATGGTTCTCAATTGGTATGGGGATCCTCATTGCCGGGCTGGCAGTTATGTATTTTTTACAGAAAAGAACCGTACACTTTGCATTCTTCAACCGGTTCTATCAATTTGTACAATCCCTGATAGTAAAGCTGCTTCGCTCATCTGCCGGAGGCAGTGGTTTTTTGTTATTGGGCATGGCTAATGGTTTACTTCCCTGTGGCATGGTGTATATTGCCCTTGCGTCTACACTGTCGTTTGCTACAGTAAGTGAAAGTGCGGGCTTTATGGCTATGTTTGGTGCAGGTACATTACCAACTATGATGCTGGTGGCGTATGCCGGCCAGGCCATCAAATTTGAAACCAGGCAGTTGTTGAGAAAAGCAGTTCCGTTTGTCATCCTTTCAATGGGAGTGTTGCTGGTCCTTCGGGGATTAAACCTGGGCATCCCTTTTATTAGTCCGGAGCTTCCGCAATCGGCCGGGCAATCGGTAGTATGTCATCCGTAAAGGGCTGGTCAATTCTTTATAATGCCGGCAACATTACTTTGATCTCAGTGCCTTCATTCAACTTGCTTTTCAACATTATTTCTCCGCCCAGTAAATTCACATACCGCTTTACTATAGGAAGTCCCAGGCCGGTACCTGGAATGTTACTTACATTATTTGCCCGGAAGAAAGTGGAGAATAGATGCTCCTGATCTTCTTCCGGAATACCAATACCCTGGTCTTTTACAATAAGCAGTAGCTCCTGTTCCGAATTATCCGCAGTAACAATTACTTGTTTCCCTTCCGGAGAGAACTTAATGGCATTAGACAGCATATTAAACAGGATGTTTTTCAGCATCCGTTTATCGGTCGTGAACTTAGCGCTGCAATGGCAGGTGAGTACGATCTCCTGCCCTGCTTTCAGATGCGCCTTCATTTCATCTACCACATCTTCTGCAAAGTCCTTTAAACTAAATGAAGTGACCGTAATGCTCACCTTCCCTTCCTCTAATTTACCCAGCGACAGGAAATCTTCCAGTAACTCATTCATATGATTCACAGAATCCCTTATCCTCCGGATATGCTTTTCCCGCTTATCAAATTCTTCAGAAGTGGGATATTTGGAAACAAGTGTGGCAGAAGAAAGTATGGTGCTCAATGGCGTTCTGAATTCATGGGAGGCCATAGAAACAAACCGGCTTTTGATCTCATTTAGTTGTCGTTCCTTATCTAAAGAATCATTTAATTCCTGCTGTGATATTTCGAGCTTCTGCAGTGCTTCCTTCAGAATGATCGTTCGCTCCTCCACTTTTCCCTCCAGGTCAGCATTCAGCTTCCGGATGTCGTTGCTGATCTTTTCCAGTTCCCCTTTTTGCCGGATCAGGTTTTGCTCAATCTCTTTACGGGCAGTGATATCCACGATAAATGCAATGACAAATACTTCATTCCGTTGCTTATAGTGACTAAGGCTTATTTCCACCGGGAACTCGCTGTCATCTTTACGGCGGGCAAACAAATCTCTGCCGATTCCCATAGAACGGTTGGATGGCTTATTATAAAACCCATCCCTTTGTCCGGTATGCTTGCCATGAAAACGCTGTGGTATCAGTTTTTCGATCTTTTCTCCATGTAATTCATGTCCGTCATAACCAAACATCCGCTCTGCTGCAGGATTTACTAATACGATACGTCCGGATTTATCTGTCAGTAGTATTCCTTCTGTGGCGTTTTCAAATAAAGACGCCATATGTGTTTTTTCATAATCAAACCGCTCCTGGAGCCTTTTCAGAAAAAAAACAATGATAACGGCAAACAGGATAACAAAAAGAGAATACACCTGTGACAGTAGCTCTTTTGTAATATCATTCTTATCATCCTTAAAATAGAGAACAAGGGCGGTCATAGCCACCATACCGGCCACACCGGCCACCAGTGTTGATTTCCACCCTGGAATAAAAGCCGTCAGCAGGATAATGATAAGCATACCGCTTACAGCCAGCTCATAACTATTGAAAAGGAATGCCAAAGCCAGTGCCGTTATAAAAACGAGAATGGCAAGCCCTGTGACGATCCGCTTATTTAACTTGAACATAGACCCCGGTTTCGGCAACAAATTAAGTATAAAAAAGATGCCGGGCTAAAATGGATAGGGGCACGCAGGGGACGCAGGGCAATACAAGAGAATACAAATAAATGCAGGTCAAAAGGTGAATTCAAGTATATAAAGTAAATACGTATTACGGACTTCCAGCCTTCTCTCTGTATTCCCCGTGTCCTCTGCGTCCCCTGCTGCCCTTTATCATCTTTCCAGCAATTCCTTTTCCATAGCAATGGCCCTGGGAAAAAGTATTTCATTTTCGAGATAAACATGCTGTACCAGGTCGTCATCCAGTTCCCGCAATAAGGAATAGGACAGGCGGTGGCTGGTACAGGAAGCATCCGGCGGTGTATAATTATTAGTTAGGGACCGGAATTTGCGCAGCACTTTTTCCAGTATCTCATGTTCCTGGTGCATGATGTCTTCCACGGGCTTACGCAGGGTCCGCACCAGCAGACTGGCATAGGGTTCCCGGCTTTCATACGCATGGGAGATCTGGCGGATATAAGGAAAGATGACCTCCTCTTCCTGTACCAGGTGAGGGATCATCGTTTTATTCAGATAACTGAAATGTGTCTCCACTTCAACCAGCTGAGGATATTTTTTGCTATGCTCCGAAACAAATTGCCGCAATTGTTCGCTGATGGCCGGCAGCGACTGTCTCAAATACTCGTGATGGACATTGGTAATATACTCCGTCAAAAAATCAATCTTCCAGTTTTCAAACGGTAATGCTCCGGAGATGCTGATATTCCTGCTTGCTTTTTGCAATTCAAATAGCAGCTCCTCTTTATTAAGTTCCTTTGTTTCACAAATAAGTTTAAGGGGCCATTTACCCCCGCAACAAAATTCGATCCCGTATTTTTTGAAAACAGTCGCTGTTCTGTAATGCTGTTTCACAATATCAGCAGCACAAGAATCTTCCGTGATCCCCGTAGAATAAGATTCAATCATAATACTTTGCCTTTCGGCAGCAAAATAACCAGATGACACACTTAAAAAACTGACTTTAATCATATCACCCATGTTTGCCTGTTATTTATTCCTGAAAAAAAGACGGACTGATATGAATCAACCGGAAGTATGACAACCGTCAGTTGCAGCTACTATATCCCCTGCTACTTTTGATATGAGAGTGCTAAAAGACACTTTGTAGCTCAGTTCATGAGCTATCGTTGGTTTTTGTTTCAATGCCGACCCCCGGTTCTCCGGGGGTTTCCTTTTTTGGGAGTGAGTCACGCAGGGGGCGCAGGGGAAATACAGAGGGAAGACGGCAAGACCGTAAGTCCGTAAGACGTATTTACTTTATATACTTGCTTTTATTTGTATTCTCCGTGCTCTCTGCGGCCTCAGCGTGAGACAACTCCACCACTTTTTAACTAAATTTGACAATATGAAATGGTGGTCTTCTCTTATACTCCTGTTGTTTATTTCCTGCGGAAAGGATGCTGCCACTGCCAATGATAACGAGTTGCCGGTGGTAACAATAAATACTCCTACCAATAACCAGGTCTTCATTGCCGGTCAGCCAATTACCATTTCGGGCTCCATTACGGATAATAATTACATCGCCGAAGTGCATATTCATGTCAGCAACACTAATACCGGCGCCCTGCTGATGGATGTGCATTTATATCCTGCGGGCAGTACCACAACCTTTAATCAATCCATCACCGCTGTTTCGGGTGTTAATTATAAAATACAGGTGATCGCAAAAGATAAAGCCGTGAATGAAGGCCGGGCGACAGTGGAAGTGGCATCATTATAAAATGTCTTTCCCCTGTTTCAAACTTGCACTTAACTTTGAACGACTCCATAACCCCCCTTTAGGGGCTGGGGGTTTTATGCATATCGACATCCTCACTGTAATACCGGAATTATTGGAAAGCCCTTTTCAGCACAGCATTATGAAACGGGCACAGGAAAAAGGATTGCTGACCGTGCAGGTACACCAGCTCCGCAAATGGGCCATAAATGAATACGGCATGGTGGATGATTACCAGTACGGCGGTGGCGCCGGCATGGTAATGATGTGTGAACCGCTGGCAAAAGCCATTGAAGAACTGGCGCTGCAAAGAACGTACGATGAGATCATTTTCCTGACACCAGATGGGGAGAATTTCAACCAGAAAATGGCGAACAGTTTATCATTGAAAGAAAATCTCCTTCTGATATGCGGTCATTACAAAGGCATTGATGAACGGATACGGGAACATTTTGTGACCAAGGAAATTTCTATCGGCGACTATGTATTAAGTGGTGGGGAATTACCCGCCGCCATTTTAGTAGATGCTATTGGCCGTTTGCTGCCCGGAGTATTGAATGATGAAACATCTGCACTTACTGATTCTTTCCAGGATGATCTGCTGGCCCCGCCGGTATATACAAGGCCTGAAGATTTCAGGGGCTGGAAAGTTCCTGATATACTGATGAGCGGCGATCATAAAAAAATAGAAGAATGGAGGCAGGAGCAATCAGTACAACGAACGAAAGACAGAAGGCCCGGCCTCCAGGACGAATAAGTTCCTTTTATCAGGAACATTCTTCCATTCATCAAGTCTGCCTGCTATTCCGGCACGGAACTATTTAACTTGGTTGTATAAACTTGCCAAATGAAATTGTCCCTTATCTCCCTGCTTTTTCTTGCAGGTAACCTGACCAGTTGTGCCCAAAACGACAGTACCGCTACTATAAAAGAGGTGGAAGCCAAACTAAAAAATGGTTCCACTTCAGTCTCCGGTATTTTATCTGATAAAAAATACCTGGCACTCCATCCGGCCACAGCATTCCGGGAGCTGATAAAAAAATATTGTACCGATGACATACTTGTAATAACCAGTGCTGACGAACCCGGAAAAAAAATAAAAGTGCTTTGTACTGTAAAGGGGGAAGACGGTTTGCCGGTATCGAATGCATTGGTTTACCTGTACCAGACAGATGCCCGCGGATGGTATGCAGCAGATGCACCGCATGTAGGCGGCAATGAAGGCGATATCCGTCATGCCCGTTTATTTGGTTATGTAAAAACAAATAAGAACGGCCAGTTTGAACTGCATACCACAAAACCTTCCGGTTATCCCCGCAGTGATCTTCCGGCGCATATTCATATTCATTTTGAAGCGCCGGGATTCCAGTCTTACGGAACAGAGTTCCTGTTTGATGATGATGACCGGCTGGTGGGTACTATCAGGGAACAAGCCATTCAAAACAAATTCCTGGTTGCCAAACCGGAGAAAACGGCTGCTCCTTTTCAACAACAGTTCTCCTATACTGTCACCATGACGAAATAACAGGGGCCCTCAATCGATTGCCTGATTTTATTCACGGCTATCCTTTCTCCGCATTTTTAAGCAACTTGCAGTTACAATAAAGTAACTGTATGGATAATAACCGCCGAAAATTTCTCCGCCGTATGGCTATTGGCAGTGGTGTTTTGGCTGCTGGTCTTCCGGCCCTCGCCAGGGTAACAGGAACCACTGATGAACAGATGGACCTTTCAACAGAAATGGAAAGTAAGGGTCAGCGGTTTAATATGTGTGGTTATGCTGCGCCAAAAATTGAAACGGTTCGTATCGGGGTTATTGGTTTGGGGCAGCGGGGTTCAGAAGCTGTGGAGCGGTTAAGTTTTATTGATGGTATTGAAATTGTGGCGCTATGTGATAAATATCCCGACCGGGTGGCTGCTTCTCAAAAGACTTTGGCGAAAATGCAGCGGCCCAAAGCAAAAGAATATACCGGGGAAGAAGGCTGGAAAGCTTTATGCGAAAGCAATGATATTGACCTGGTGTACACGCCTACCCCCTGGCACCTGCACACACCCATTGCTGTGTATGCCATGAAGAATGGTAAACATGCTGCTACAGAAGTGCCTGCTGCAAAAACCATTGACGAATGCTGGGAACTGGTGGAAACATCGGAGAAAACAAAAAAGCATTGCATGATGCTGGAAAATTGCTGCTATGATTTTTTTGAATTACTTACGCTGAATATGGCAAGACAAGGCTTATTCGGAGAGATCATTCATGCAGAAGGAGCTTATATACATGACCTTACCAAAGACTGGCTCTTTAATAAGAATGCCTATGCAGATATGTGGCGCCTTAAAGAAAATATCGGGAACAATGGCAACCTGTACCCCACTCACGGATTGGGACCGGTAGCACAATGTATGAACATCAACAGGGGCGATAAGCTGGAGCACCTGGTAAGCATGAGCACCAGCGATTTTACCATGAACAATATGGCAAATGCATTGGCGGAAAAAGATGAATTCTTTAAACAATATACAGACAAGCCTTACCGCGGCAATATGAACACTACACTGATCCGTTCTGCTAAAGGCAAAACGATCATGGTGCAGCATGATGTATCTACTATCCGTCCTTATTCCCGGATACATTTAGTGAGTGGTACCAAAGGGGCTGCACAAAAATGGCCCGGTCCGCAGCGTATTGCATTTGGCCATAGCTGGCTGAAACCGGAAGAATTAAAATCATTGGAAGAAACCTATGCACTACCTATTGTAAAACATATTGGCGCCATTGCCAAAGAAGTAGGCGGGCATGGCGGCATGGATTTTATCATGGACTGGCGGCTTATTGATTGTCTTCGCAATGGCTTACCACTTGACCAGGATGTGTATGACGCCGCTTCCTGGAGTTGTATCACTCCGCTGAGCGAACGGTCTGTTTCGAAAAGATCGAAGACTGTGGATATACCTGACTTTACGAGGGGTGCCTGGCAAACCAATAATCCCGTGAACCTGACACTGGAAGGCGGTGCCACCACCGGCGTAAGAGCTATAAAGCCAGCACTTAAGATGTAATTTTCCGTGCTGCAACCTGACCAAAATCATTTCAAATACCTCCTAAACAAATGAGCCTTTTCAGGCAGAATGCAGTACTTTTGGCTTCGCAAAACGAACCTCTTTTCCTGAGAATCAAGCAGATAGTTTTCCGGGTATTCGTTTGGAACATCATTTCTTGTTACTACTTATATATTTTTTGAATGAAGGCACTGACAGCTATTACGGATCCCGTGTACACAGAACCCAAAGAATTCAGCCGGTACGAAAAATTCTGGCTCCGCTTCATTAGTGATAAAAGGGATCTCCCCTTTATTCATTTACTGACCGCCATACATCTTCTTGTTTTACCTGCAGCTGTTATTTTATATACCCCTTTGCTCCAGGGATGGTACTGGTGGTTGCTCTATATCCCCTATTTCTATGTTTCCCAGATGTATTTCAAAGGCCGGTTTGGTCTGATGCTCCATTGCATCAGTCACCGCAAGCTGTTTAAGAAAGGCTATATGTGGATATACGATTATGTCATTTGGATCGTATGTCCTTTTTTTGGCCACACTCCGGAGACCTATTTTGTACATCATATGGCCATGCACCATGTGGAGAATAATATGCCGGACGATGCCAGCAGCACCCTTGCTTATAAAAGAGACAGCCTCTGGGACTTTTTAAAATATGTAGGCCGTTTTTTAGTGCTCGGTTTCAGGGATACGTTCATGTATCTTTTCAACCGTAAAAGAAAGAAATTATACATGCGTCTCAGCTATGGCGAAATATCTTTCTACCTGTTTTGTGTGGGCATGTCTTTTGTAAATTTTAAAGCCACCCTGTTTGTCTTTATCATTCCTTTTGTGTTTGCCCGTATTGTAATGATGCTGGGCAACTGGGCACAGCATTCTTTTATTGATAAAGCTGATCCCGATAACAATTTTACCAGTGCCATCAATTGTATCAATACCAAATACAATAAAATGTGCTGGAATGATGGTTATCATACGGTGCATCACCTTCGTCCGGCCATGCACTATACAGAGATACCAGGTGAGTTTTTAAAACTGCAGGATGAGTTTGCTCAAAAGAAATCGCTCATATTCGATGGCATACACTACCTGCACATTTTTGTATGGCTGATGACCAAACGCTATGACAAGCTGGCAGACAACCTGGTTAATATCAACAATACCTTTTCCAGTAAAGAAGAAGCTATTGCACTGATGAAAGAACGAACCAAAAGAATAAATTTATCTGCATAAATAAAAAAGAGGCGGTCTCAAAAGTATTTTCAACACTGAGATACAGAGTAACAGAGATACACAGAGTATTGATTTTCAGAATAACTTTCTCTGTGCAACTCATATCCTCAGTTACTCTGTGTTGAAATACCTAACTTTTGAGACCGCATCTTTTTATTTCTCTTCGCTTTTCAGCCCGATCACCGGAACGGCCTTCTCCCTTATCAACTGGTTGAGTTTACCGATATCCGTTTCTTTGATCGTCTTCAGTTTATTCAACTGCTCCCTGCATTGCGCAGACAGATCGGCAAACACTTCCTTCACCTGCTTACTCGGTGCCATATTACCACTATTGGCCGCATCAAACAGGCCGCTGAGCTTATCATTCAGCCGTATGGGATAGTTCAACACATCCTGTCCGCTTTTGGCCTTTGTCTGGTATAATTTTTCTTCTATGCCGGTCAGTTGTTTATTGATACTGTCCACCATTGTTTTGATCTCTTTTACTGAATCCTTTTGCTGCCTGCCCGTAAAATCATTCATTTGTGTACGCAATGCCCTGATGTCTTTAATGGCCTGTTGCACTTCATCAAACTGGTCTTTTACTTTTACCAGGAAGGAAAACTGATCTTCATATTCTGATTGTGTTATTTTATAATTGGGATCAGCTTTTATTGTAAACCTGCCTTCAGCAGAATCCGTACCCACTTTAAGTGAATAGTGGTACTCACCGGGCGGGGCTACAATGCCTCCGGGTAAACCGTTCCAGAGTATCATACCTTCTATTCTTTCTGAGGCCGGGTATTGCAGGTTCCATACAAACTGGTTCATGCCTTTATTCATTTCCATCTTATCAGCAGCTTCCTTCGCATCGGTGGAATAGGTCCTGATCTTGTTTTTGTTTTTATCAAACAAGGTTACCGATGCTTTGGTACTGTCTTTTAGATCCTTTACATAATAATTGATCACAGCTCCGTTTGGCGGATTAGAACCCGCATTACGGTTAGTACCAAAGTTGCCTGCAAACGGATTTCCCCCTATGCGCCAGGCGCTGCTGTTATTAAATACATGAAGGTTTTTATTGGTAATACCAGCGTTCAGCTGCTGCACCACCCCCAGGTCATCCAGCACCCAGAGTGATCTGCCCTGTGTGGCCACAATGAGATCATTTTCTTTGATCGCCAGATCAGTAACAGGTACTTCCGGCAAATTGAGCTGAAACTTTTTCCAGTTGTTCCCATCATCATAACTGATGTACATACCATATTCTGTTCCTGCATACAGCAAGCCGGCCCTCTTTCTGTCGGCCCGCATAGCCCTTGTAAAATGCAGGCGGTTAATTCCATTTACGATCAGCTTCCAGGTTTTGCCATAATCTTCCGTCTTGTATATATATGGGGCAAAATCATCACTCTTATAGCGGGTGCCAATAAAATAAGCTGCTCCTTTTTTAAACGGGTCTGTTTCTATACAATTCCACATAATGGCTTTCGGTGCCTCCTTTGGTGTTACATTCTCCCAATTCTTACCGCCGTTTTTACTTACATGGATCAGTCCATCATCACTGCCGGTCCAGAGCAGGTCATTCTCCAAACTGCTTTCAGCCGCTGTAAAAATGGTGCAGTAATACTCCACCGAAGTATTGTCTTTTGTGATGGGTCCGCCGCTTGGGCCCTGTTTGCTTTTATCGTTGGTGGTCAGGTCAGGAGAGATCTCCTGCCAGCTGGCCCCTTCATTTTCGGTTACGAATAAATGATTGCCTGCAGCATATAATCTTTTAGGGTTATTGGGTGAAAAGAAGATCGGGAAGTTCCATTGAAAACGGTATTTCAATACATCTGCGCCGGCACCCATCGGGTTGTCGGGCCATACACTTATGGCACGGTTCTCCCCGGTCTTATGGTCCAGCCTCGATAAATAGCCGCCGTAGTTGCCGCCATAAACAATATCCGGGTTCAGCGGATCGGCCACCACATAACCGCTTTCACTGCCTGCAGTTACTTCCCAGTCACGGTCCGTTATACCAGCGCCATAGGTTCGGTGTTTAATTCTTAATGTTGAATTATCCTGCTGTGCGCCAAGTATGCGGTACGGAAAAGAGTTATCAGTGGATACTCTGTATATCTGTGCGGTAGGCTGATTGAGATAAGTGCTCCAGTTGGCACTGCCATCAAAACTTACCTGCGCACCGCCATCATCTGCCACGATCATCCTGTTCCCATCTTCGGGATCGATCCACAGATCATGATGATCGCCATGCGGAGTGCTGATGCCACGAAATGTTTTGCCACCATCGGTACTGATCATAAACCCAACATTGGGACAATATACTTTGTTCTCATTCTTCGGATCTACAAATACTTTGGTATAATACCAGGCCCGCTGCCGGATATTATTATCGCTGCTTTGCAAAGCCCATGTTTCGCCGCCATCTCCGCTGGAATACAAGCCACCTTTTTCATTTTCCAGAATGCAATAGATCTTGTCTGTATTGGATGGCGCAATGGCCACACCTACAATGCCCCATACGCCTTTTGGCAATCCTTTTTTAGCAGATACATTCATCCATGTTTCACCACCATCGGTACTTTTCCATAAACCACTGCCATCACCACCGCTTTCTAATGAATGAGGTGTACGGATGAGCCGCCAGGTGCCGGCATAAAAAACATTCGGGTTACCGGGTTCCATTACCAGGTCGCTGCAGCCGGTTTGATTATTTACAAACAAGGTCCGCTTCCATGTTTTACCGCCATCCGTTGTTTTATAAACGCCTCTTTCTTCATTAGGGCCAAACAAATGTCCCATCACAGCCACCCAAACCATATCCGGGTTTCTTGGATGAATAACGATGCGGATGATGTGACGTCCATCCTTCAAACCGATGTTCTTCCAGCTTTTACCACCATCTTCACTGCGCCACATACCACCAAGTCCTTCACTCACGTTTCCCCGCATGGTGTTTTCGCCTTCACCGGCATATACCACACTCTCATCGGATGGGGCAACGGCTACCGCACCGATAGTGCTGCCGAAATATTTATCAGACACATTTTTCCAGTTGCTGCCGCCATCGGTAGTTTTCCAAACGCCGCCACCGGTGCCGCCAAAATAAAAAGTGTTCTTGTTTTTATAACTACCCGTTGCTGCACCGCTTCGTCCGCCCCGCCAAGGGCCCACCAGCCGGTATTTGGTTTTGGATAGTAAAACAGAATCCGTATTTTCTGTAGCAATGACAGGTGCAGGCTTATTTTTTTGTGCCTGCGCTGCTGTGAAAGAAATAGTCAACAGCAGGAAAAACAGTTTTCTCATAATGAAGTGGTTGTGGTGTAAATTAGCTCCGGCACCTTTGATAGTCACGGAGCTATCGGGATTGAAAGTTAGTACTTTACCTTTACGAAAATCAAAAACCATGTCTTCGTTTTCTATAAGCGGCAATCTTGTTGATGTACACCAGCAGCGAATCTACCCGGCCACTATCACTGTTGAAAATGGAAAGATCCTTTCAATACAAGAATCTTCCCACTCCCCATTTTCCGCTTCCCACTACCTGCTTCCCGGTTTTATAGATAGCCATGTGCACATTGAAAGTTCGATGCTGGTTCCGTCTGAATTTGCAAGACTGGCAGTGGTGCATGGTACGGTGGCCACAGTAAGCGACCCGCATGAGATCGCTAATGTCTGCGGCATGGAAGGAGTGGAATTTATGATCGAAAATGGAAAGACGGTGCCGTTCAAATTTAATTTTGGTGCACCCAGTTGTGTACCTGCTACTATTTTTGAAACAGCAGGAGCAACATTTGATTCAACGGATGTAGAAAAGTTGTTGCAAAGGGATGAAATAAAGTACCTGAGCGAAATGATGAACTTCCCCGGTGTGTTATTCAAAGACGAAGAAGTGATGAAGAAGATCGCTGCTGCTCACCGGCTGGGAAAACCCGTGGATGGGCATGCGCCGGGATTAAGGGGGGAAAAGGCGAGAGAGTATATTCAGGCCCCCCTGCCCTCTGAAGGGAAAGCCCCCCTGCCCCCCGAAGGGGGGTTCTCAGAGTCTGGCATTGCGGAAGTCGTTCTAGATTTATCGGGGTCTGAAGCCCCTCCTTCGGAGGGGTTTGGGGAGGCTCGGATCTCCACCGACCACGAATGTTTCACTGCTGAAGAAGCCCTGGATAAATTGCAATATGGAATGAAGATCATCATCCGGGAAGGAAGTGCGGCAAAGAATTTTGAAGCATTGATCGGACTGCTGAACGATCATCCTGGTATGATGATGTTTTGCAGTGATGATAAGCACCCGGATAGTTTGGTACTGGGGCATATCAATCAATTATGTGCAAGAGCGGCAGCCAAAGGCATTGATCTGTTTAAAATATTGAAAGCAGCTTGTGTAAACCCGGTGAATCATTATAAACTCGATGTTGGTTTATTGCGGGAAGGCGATGCAGCAGATTTTATTGTAGTAAAAGACCTGGAACATTTTGAAGTGGTAAAAACATTTATTGATGGAGAACTGGTGGCAGAGAATGGTGTTTCAAACATCAATACAACGAAATCAGGCACCGTAAATAATTTTTCCTGTACTAAAAAAGAAACCGCTGATTTTGAAGTGACCTGGAAAAATGAAAAGGAGATCCCGATTATTGAGGCCCTCGACGGACAACTGATCACCAACCGGCTTCCCTTTGTACCAAAGGTGACAGATGGAAAGATAGTGAGTGACACGGACAGGGATATTTTAAAAATAGTTGTCGTAAACCGCTATTCCAATGCGCCTGCAGCCAGGGCTTTCATTAAAAATTTTGGATTACAAAAAGGGGCCATCGCTTCTTCTGTGGCGCATGATAGTCACAACATAGTTGCCGTGGGTGTGGATGATGAAAGTATTTGTGCTGCTGTAAACCTGGTGATCGAACATAAAGGAGGGGTTAGTTTTTCAGGGGATGATCTTGAAATGATCGTTCCGTTGCCAGTGGCAGGGTTGATGAGTAATGAGGATGGTTATAAAATAGCTGAACAATATTCTTTGATAGACAAAGCGGCGAAAGATGCCGGATCTACATTGGGCTCCCCGTTTATGACGCTTTCCTTTATGGCCTTACTGGTGATACCACATTTGAAACTGAGTGATAAAGGCTTGTTTGACGGGGACCGGTTTGAGTTGATAAAGTAGAGGAATAGGACAAAAAATTATTTTATAGTATCTTTATTCTATGTCTGAAAAAGCGAAGCCCATATTTCACAAACGCATCTTCTGGGATGTGGTATTTGAAAATATTGATTACGATGCAAAAGCTACTTTCGTAATTGAACGGGTATTTGAACGGGGCGATGTGGATGATATTCGTAATTGCCGCCGGTATTACGGGGATGAAAAAGTGACTGAAGCACTTCTCAACGCTAAGTTTTTGCCTGAAACAAGGATGTACCTGGCAAGCGCTGTCATCAACAAACCTTTAAAAGATTTCAGATGCTACATCTTGAGACAGTCGAACCCCACACTTTTTCCATACTAAAACAACTGATAGCAATTCCCGCACTAAAGGACTTTTCTTTGGTAGGGGGTACCGCACTATCCCTATGTTATGGTCACCGGGTTTCAGTTGACCTGGATTTATTTTCAAATAAACCATTTGAAAATCAGGAGGTCATCGATGCACTGAAAAGTGAGTTTTCAGATAGATTCCTAATGGAAGAAAAAGCTCCCCGATTTGGAATATTTTGCTACATCGATAATGTAAAAACTGACATTGTCCGACACCCGCATCCATTAATCAGGCCAGAGCAGACGATCGAAGGTATCAGGATGTTTTCCATTGAAGATATTATTGCTATGAAGGGCCAGGCCATTTTAGGAAGGGGGAAGAAGAAAGACTTTTGGGATATTGCCGAGTTATTGCAACACTATTCTGTTGAAGATTTTGCCCTGTTTCACAAAGAAAAGTACACCACACAAAACCTGCTTATATCAGTACCACAGGCACTTACCTATTTTGCAGATGCGGATGAAAGCGAAGACCCGGTAAGTTTGAAAAACCAAACATGGGACGGTGTGAAGCAATTCATTACTGCCAAAGTAAGAGCGTTTCTAAAATAGAAACCCACTTATTCTTCAATACACGTACCATTTGCTGCAGGCTGTTTAAGTTTATCTAACCCATTTACCTAATTCACTACAAAAAAAAACTTACGATTCATATTAAGTTTTTTTACCGGTTCATATCCTGTGCACAAATGCGTTGGTAACAATTTGTTAATAGAATTAGTTTTGCCACAAACTACATGGCAATGAAAAGAAACAAACTTCTGCAAAGGCTGGTCTTTGCCCTGACTTTAATTTTTTTAAGCACTACCCTGCATGCCCAGGTAACCACTGCCACCCTTAGCGGAGTGGTAAAAGATGCGAAAGGAACTGCTCTAGCTTCTGCTACGGTGACTGTAGAGTTTCCTGATGCCGGCATCAAACAGGTTTTAATAACAAAAGCCGATGGCCGTTTTACGGTTCCCAACCTCAGGGTGGGCGGACCGTACAAGGTAACTGTCAATCACGTAAGTCACCAGCAGGCTGTTTCAGAAAATATTTTCCTGGAACTGGGCCTCAATAATACTGTTGAATTTACAATGCAGGAAACAGCTACAGTACTTACAGGTGTCACTGTTACATCAAGGTCTAAGATCTTTGATGACAAAAGAACCGGCGCTTCCACCAATATCAGCAACCGGCAATTGAAAACGATGCCAACGATCTCCCGTTCGGCCGATGATTTTTTACGTTTGTCTCCTTCTGCCTCTGCTACTTACAACGGGCTTTCTTTTGGCGGCAGAAACGGCCAGTACAATAACTTTTCACTGGATGGCGCCGTTTTCAATAATCCTTTTGGCCTGGATGCACCTACTCCCGGCGGACAAACCAACGCACAACCTATTTCATTGGATGCGATTGAGCAGATACAGGTGAACCTGGCACCTTATGATGTTACACAAGCTGGGTTTACCGGCGCCGGTATCAATACCGTTACTAAATCCGGCAGCAACCGGTTTACCGGAACCACCTATCTTTTTTACAGGAATAAATCCTTTACCGGTAAAAAAGTATCCGGAACAAAACTGGTAGTGCCCGACCTGAAACAATTACAAGCGGGTTTTGCATTAGGCGGCGCATTAAAAAAAGATAAACTCTTTTATTTCCTCAGCTTTGAAACAGAGCAACGAAGCGATGGCGCTACCAGCTATGTGGCACAAAATGCATCTAACGCCGGAAAATCTAATACCTCCAGGGTGCTGGAATCAGACCTGCAGGCTGTAAGCAATATATTAAGAACAAGATTTCAGTACGAGACTGGCCCCTACCAGGGTTTTACGCATGATCAAACCAACTATAAATGGCTGGCAAAACTGGACTGGAACATCAGCCCTGTCCACAAATTATCATTTACTTATAACGGGTTGGATGCCAAAAAGGACAAACCGGCCCACCCCAGCGCTATCGGTCGCCGCGGCCCTGATTATACCACTCTTCAATTCAAAAATTCCGGCTATGAGATTGTAAACAAACTGAATTCATTCGGAACAGAATTGAAATCAAATTTCAAAGGCAATGCGGCAAACAAACTGAGAATTGTATATACCACATTCCGCGACAGCCGCAACCCTTTCTCCACTCCATTCCCGGTAGTGAATATCTCTAAGAACAATACCCGGTACATCATTGCCGGACATGAACCTTTTTCTATCAACAACCGGTTGAACCAGGATGCTTTCCAGATCACCAATGATTTTAACCTGTATAAAAAGAACCACAGCTTTACTTTCGGTGCTTCTTTTGAATCATTCAAGTTTGCCAATTCATTCAACCTTACAGGTTATGGGCCCACCCTGTTTGGCGACATAGACATTCAAACATTTAAAGACAGTGTGCCGGTAGGTGGTGCAGTGGTCTTTGGCGCTTATCCTCTTGACGTGGACGTGAACTATGCCAAAAACAGGGCCGCTGCAGATAAATGGGCCTGGTATTATTTAACCGTTGGTCAATTCTCTGCCTATGCACAGGATGAGATACAAGCTGGTAAGAACTTCAAACTTACTATCGGTCTGCGGATGGACATGCCGGTTTATTTTGAAAATAAATTCAAATATGAAAGCCCCAGTTTCGACGGCAGTGGTAATTATACCGGCACTACAGACTTCTTTTCACCCACTTTTTCCAATACGGATAACCTGACCCTGTTTGATGCAGACGGAAAGCCCATTCAAAATGGCCCCGGCAAAGCATTGGATAACACCAAGCTGCCAACCAGGAAGCCGCTGCTATCTCCAAGAGTGGGTTTCAACTGGGATGTAAAAGGTGATAAGACCGTTCAGCTTCGCGGAGGTTCTGGTTTGTTCACTGGCCGCTTCCCGTTTGTATGGTTGGGCAATCATATCGGCAACCCGTTCAGCTTTTTCTATTGTGTAACAGCGCCTGATTTTAAATGGCCGCAGGTATGGCGTACCAATATTGGTACCGATTTCAGAATTCCATCCGGAACCATCTTCACCATTGATGTGGCTTATACTAAAGATGTAAACGCCATGATGGTGCGTAACTATAAGTTAGGTACCCCAACAGGTGTATTGAATTCCGGCACCGGTGATAAGAGAAGTGTATATCTTCCTGCTAACCAGGGAGCAGCCAATACCTATGTATTTACCAATACAAAGGAAGGCTACCAGTTCAACCTGTCTTTGCAGGCACAGCAAAACTTCAAGAAAGGTCTGTTTGTAATGGCCGCTTATAATTTTGGAGTAGCCAAAGATGCCAGTTCAATCTCTGCTGAAATATCCAGTGATGCATTCGATCGCAATCCAATTCTGAATAATGCGAACAAAGCCATTAACTCTAATTCATTGTATGGCAATAAACACCGGTTCATCATCGCTGCTTCTCAAAAATTTGATTATGGAAAAGCTAAGAAATGGGGCACCACTGTCTCTCTCTTCAGCTCCTGGACTTCGGGCAATCGTTTTGCTTATGTGTATGGTGGCGACATCAACAATGATGGAACAGGTACCAACGATCTGCTGTATGTGCCTACCGATGCTGAAATAGATAATATGACCTTTACCAACTTACTGGATGTAAACGGTAATATTCAAACACAGGCTGTACAGCGCCAGGCCTTTAAAACCTTTATCGCACAGGATGAATACCTCAGCGGATTAAGAGGAAAACATACAGAAAAATATGGTGGTGAAACGCCATGGTACAGTCAGCTGGACCTTCGTATTCTTCAGGATCTTATCGTGAATCCAAAAACAAAACAAAGTTTTCAATTCAGTATTGATGTGGTCAATCTTGGCAACCTGCTCAGCAGCAAATGGGGTGTACGTAAATATGCCACTACTTCCGGTTACTACCAGCCGTTGTCTGTGTCGTACAATAGTAATGCACCTACCTACCAGTTTGATCCGTCTTTAAAAACCACTTTTATAGACAGCCCGGACCTGTTGTCCCGGTGGCAGCTCCAATTGGGTTTGAGGTTTAATTTCTAGGCTTACTGATCATCTCTATAAAGAACCGCCCTGGTAAGTACCGGGGCGGTTTTATTTTTTGAACGGGTTGAAATTAAAACTCAATTCGGTTCAGTTATTTTGAGTGTGGTTGCTTACGGTTCTTCCTGACCCTTCCTGGCGTTTTACTTAATAGATATTAATAAGTACAGACCACCATTAACCGGGTGAAAGATGTACGGTCATGTTATATCTGTTCGAAACCTGGAGTATTTACGTCGTCTTCATAAGCATAAAATCATTTCCTTTATTGTTTGCCGTTGTACTCTTTGAGCTGCCTTCGTTACTTGCCGCCCTGTGCGGTAGCAAATTCAAATGAATGAAGCAGCAACCACCGCCGGGCTTCCCTTTCTTTTCCTGCACTGCCGATAAGCGGAGTGGTGTAATGCCAGAAGGGCAGACGGTACACAGCTATACCTGAAGGAGTGCTGATATCAGCCATGCTGTTTAAAAATCCCTTCTTCTCATATACCAGCCATTGGTGCTTTACATACTTATTGCTCAGCATCAGCTGTATATCAAAATAGCCATCCCTTAAATTTTCCTGTTCCGGGTGGTGATCGTTATGGGGACTTACATAGTCCCTGTCCTGGTAGCAGATCACCTGTTTTCCCATAGAGGATCCAAAATTTTCTTTCACTAAGGCCTCACCCATTTTTTTATAGGATTCTGACGAAAGCATATCTGTAAGACCTGTTGCTGCTGCTATCTTATAGGCAATGGCGTTCTTTGAATTCAGTTCGGCGGATTTCATCCGCATCGATTTACCTAACGCTTCCGAATAGTTTTTCTTCATTTTCCTGATAAGATCAGGAGGAACAGGTGAGTGATAATTCTTAAGTACCGGAAATAATTGCTGCTGAAGCCGGTTTAGGATAGCCGTTACATACTCTTCCCTGATAATGTTGGACACTACAGCGATCTTACTGTCGCAAAAACTACTGTTCTTTCCGGTCAGTATTTGCATGCCTTTGCGATTCAGGAGGTCTGAGAACTCGTTTGGAAATACTTTTTTCATTGCATGGTAAGGTTGGAAATGTAAAAAAAGCACTCCTGCTATTGCAGGCAGTTCGAATCTCATTACGAATAAGGTGATTCAAAATAGGTTTTATCAATGCCCCGGCCAATCCCATATTTATGGTATTTTGGTGGTCAGCAATAGTGGCCCATATCATCTTTTTGGTGAACCATATCACCTTTTGGATGACCCAATTCATGTTTTTCTGACCCATATCATCTTTTTGGTGACCCGTGTCATCTTTTTCTGACACCTGTCACCTTTTTGGTGACCCGTGTTATCTTTTTCTGACACCTGTCATCTTTTTGGTGACCCGTGTTATCTTTTTCTGACACCTGTCATCTTTTTGGTGACCCGTGTCATCTTTTTCTGACAC
>JBEBIF010000663.1:0-1477 GCA_040080515.1 Chitinophagaceae bacterium
ATACTAAGAAGGAACTTTCCAAAATAGGGTTTCTTATAAAACAGGAACAGGCTGTAAAGGATGCGCCTGCATTAAATCTCAAGATCATATCTGCCATTGATAAACTGCTTGAAAAACTGGCCGGTCATTTCAGGCAGCCACATCAACTCCGAAAGACATTGAAATCTGTTTATTACGAGATCAGTCTTCTTGTCAATAAAGAAAAGTATCAACCGGAATTATTGCATAGCATTCTTGATGACCTTGGAAGCTGGCAGGACCATGAAGTACTATCAGCAAGGCTAAGGCATTTCCGGAAAGATTATATGCCAAAGTCCTTTGATGAACATGCTGTGCTGAAAGAAATGGAAGCAATAACAAATGATAAGAAAAAGTCTTTGGTGCAATCTGCACGAAAAAAAATCAAGCACTGGTTGAAGGCCATCTATAAATAAAGCTTCAGCAAAATCATGCTGAAGCTCTTGTGCCCGAGACTCCTGCCCGAATGGCTTTAGTCAGGCGGGGGATTCCCTGACTGCTTGACGCCGTCAGGCAGGGAACCAGCACACTCTTTCGGGCGCCACCATCTCAAAACAATTTTTTCGTCAACCATTTTTTCCCTGCAGATGTTTTCAAATACTTTTCTCTAACCCTTGCAGAAGCCCAGTCGGCGTGTTCTTCAGCATAGATAAGTTTCCAGGGCATATGTCCTTTTGTAAAACGGTTCTTACCGGAATTATGCTCTTTAAGTCTTTTTTGTGCATCAATTGCCATCCCGGTATACCAGGTTTTATCCAACATACTTTCAATTACATAAACAGTGATCATACTATAAAAAAAGCTTCAGCAAAATCATGCTGAAGCTCTTGTGCCCGAGACTGGATTCGAACCAGCACACCCTTTCGGGCGCCACCACCTCAAAGTGGTGCGTCTACCAATTTCGCCACCCGGGCTGAAAGTAAGTTCCAATAGTTTTTAAATCCCATAAATGCTGTGGATGATTAATCATTCAGGCTATCAGGAGTGCAAATATAACAGATAACTTCAAATGGAGAAAGAACGTGTTAAACTTGCGAACTTTTAAACCTGTAAGCTATTTCTTCAACACAATTCTGAATGTGGTTCCTTTTCCTATTTCTGAATGCTTTACAAATATTTGTCCTTTGTGATACTGCTGGATAATACGGCGTGACAAACTCAACCCGAGCCCCCATCCCCTTTTTTTGGTGGTGAATCCTGGTTTGAAAACGTTTCCAATATGTTGCTTGGCGATCCCCTTTCCGGTATCCGTCACATCGATACTAACTTCCTTATCCTCCTCTTTAATATCTACCAGTATGGCCCCTTTGCCTTCCATGGCATCCAGGGCATTCTTCAGCAGGTTCTCGATCACCCAGTCAAACAATGGCGCCGAAATACTGGCTGAAATGACCGGCTGCCCATGTGTATTAACTGTAAAGATGATCTTTCCGGTAGCCCTTTTCCGCATATAGTCCAC
>JBEBIF010000664.1:0-1475 GCA_040080515.1 Chitinophagaceae bacterium
GCCAACAGATACACCATTACCAGAACCTACCGTGCAACAGATGTATGCGGCAACTTTGCGGAGTGTTCACAGATCATCACGGTTAATGATCAAACAGCGCCGGTGCTTACCTGTCCTGCAAACATTACCACAACAACGCCAATCGGTTTCTGTACAGTAGCAGTTTCCTTTGCACCAACAGCCACCGACAACTGCGGTGGTGCCGTAACGATCACTTCGGTACCGGCATCCGGCAGCCAGTTTTCGATAGGAACAACACTGGTAACGGTAACGGCAACGGATGCCTGTGGTAATGCTTCCACCTGCACTTTCAATGTAATGGTTTCAGATGGCCAGTTACCTGTTATCAGCCAGCATCCGGTAAACAGAACAGTATGTGCCGGAACAAATGCTACATTCAGTGTAACATCAACTAATGCCGTAAGCTACCAATGGCAGCAATACATTGGAGGCATATGGACCAATATAACAGGCCAGACAAGTTCATCCATGACGCTCAATGCAGTTACCCATAGTATGAATACCAATACATACAGGGTAAATGTGGTTGGCTTATGTACAACAGTCCCTTCCAATGCGGCTAGTTTATATGTCAATCCATTACCATTAATAAATTTAGCGGCATCTGTTCCACCGATACTGTTACCGGGGCAAACCTTAACGATAACAGCAACGGTAAGTCCGGCTGGCGGAAGTTTTGTATGGTTTAAGAATAATGCAGCCATACCAGGAGCAACAGGTAGTTCGCTGACCGGATTGACCGTAAGTGATATTGGTACTTACCGGGCAGAGTACACAGATCTGAATGGATGCAGATCCATTTCAGCAGATTTGTTTGTCACTGCCCAGCCATCGGGTAACCTGTATGTGTATCCGAATCCGAATACAGGTGTGTTCCGGGTAAGGTTCTTTAACCAAACAAATGAACCGGGATCTGTTCTCGTATATAATGAGAATGGCGCAAGAGTTTACAACCAAAAATTCACATCAACATTACCTTACACAAGTGTACTGGTTGACATCAGCCGTCTGGCAGCCGGTAAGTATCTTGTAGAGGTAGTGAATTCAGCGGGCAGACGAATAGGTGCAAAGTGGATTATTGTGGTGCATTAAGAATAAGATTGGATCTGAACAATACTAAAAGCCATCCCGCCTCAGGCGGGGTGGCTTTTTTAGGAAAGCAAAACAAGAAGTAAGGCGTTTACAATCAATTATTTATTTGACAAAAAGATATGAGTTGTTTTCCAGGATATTGCCAAAAATTCTTTAAAAACAACCTCTCAATTTTAAGTTCAAACCATTATCTTTGCCGCCCCAAATCTGTGTTCGCAGATTCTTCCGGCACAAAGCCGGATGTCCATTGGGATAAACCGAATTTTAAAACTTTAAACAGGTAAAATGAACAACTACGAATTGATGGTGATTTTTACCCCTGTTTTAAGCGATGATGAGTTTAAGGCTGAGCAGAAAAAATA
>JBEBIF010000177.1:0-7073 GCA_040080515.1 Chitinophagaceae bacterium
CACCCAGATCGCATTAGTGGTTTTATTAGGATTATGCCTCGTGTTTATAGAGCTGGCCGCCTTTCGCATTTTACTGCGGATTTTTATGGGCCCGCATAAAAAACTGAATCACCCGGTGGCTTTCCGGTCATCTTGATGAGGGATCAGGAATCTAACTCAGTTGATTTGGTGGGCAGGTGGTCATACTCACCCCGGAAAGCATACCATCCAAAAATGACCAGCCCGATGGCAATAGGGGTGAAGATGGCGATGATGATGATCCATATCACCGGGTTATTGATGTCTTTTTTCCCAGCTGTATCAATATTGGCGATAGCACCGCTTACTAATTCATATATCACCAGCGGGGCAAGTAATAAAAAGAGAAGGCCGAAATATCTTTTAAATGCGTTCATGTTTTGAGTTTAAAGTTTCATGTTTAACGTTTAAAGTTGGCGTGTTATTCTTTGCGGCCCTGTCTGCCGACAGGCAGGTTTGCCTCTTTGCGTCTCTGCGAGAAATATTTTTTAACAGGCTGCAGTACTACTATCATCTTCGTTGCGTCGCACACTTGTACTTCCTGTTCGCTATTCAGCATATTCGAAAAACCCCTCTTTACCTCCTTCTCTCTTTTATCTCTTAGCTCAATCTTTTATATTCCTGTCAATCTTGTTAGTTAAATAAAAAGTGCCGATCACCAGGCAAAGAGTAGCCACACCTATCGGGTACCAAAGCCCCACCAGCGGATCTGCTTTATAGGTAGTGGTAAGTAATAAGCCGATGAATGGGACCAAACCGCCAAATACGCCATTGCCGATATGATAAGGCAGGCTCATGGAAGTGTAGCGGATCTTGGTAGGGAATAATTCTACCAGGAAAGCGGCGATAGGGCCGTACACCATGGTGACGTATAATATTAGCAAGAAAACGAGACCGACGAATTTCCAATAAATATCAGAAGGAAGATGCTTGCTGGTGAATGTAATACCCGATTTTGGCGGAATGAATTTATACATGTACCGCACATTTGTATCAGTCTTTGTTTGAATCAAACTTAAACCGTTTTCATAAGTAATTTTTGATACAGTTATGCTGATCGAATCTTGGTTATTTCTTGTTAACTCGAATTTTTGAGAAACCTGCTTTTCCTCTTTAATATTCAATGTCCCTGTCGAAGAATTTTTTAGGAAGGTGTCAAATATCGGCCTGTACGTTAGCACCGCCAATAACATCCCCGCCATCATGATCCATTTCCTTCCGATCTTATCACTCAGCCATCCCCATAAAATAAAGAAAGGCGTGGCAAGTGCAATAGCCCACAGCATGATAGTGCGGCTTTGTTCAAAACCGATAAAGCATTTTGTTTCTAAAAAATTCTGTGCATAGAACTGCCCGGTGTACCACACCACTCCTTGTCCCATCACGGCCCCAAACAAGGCCAGCAATACCATTTTAAAATTGGCTTTATGCCGGAAGCTTTCTTTTAACGGGTTTACTGATGTTTTGCCTTCTGCTTTCAGTTTAGAAAACATTGGTGATTCTTTCATCTTCAACCGTATGTAAATAGATACACCAACAAGCAGAACAGATATCCAGAACGGATAGCGCCACCCGCCCCACTCCGCATTAAACCCGGCTTCCGGCATGCTTGACTTTACAAGCAGTATGATACCCAATGCCAGGAATAAACCCAATGTGGCAGTGGTTTGTATCCAGCTGGTGTAATATCCACGTTTACCAACCGGTGCATGTTCTGCTACATAAGTGGCGGCACCGCCATATTCACCGCCTAATGCAAGACCCTGCATTAAGCGGAGCAGCAAGACAATGATCGGAGCTGCCACTCCAATGCTCTCATAATTAGGTACGCACCCGATCAGAAAAGTAGAACCCCCCATCAGCACCAGGGTAAGCAAAAAAGTATATTTTCTTCCTATCAGATCACCCAGCCGGCCAAATACCAATGCACCAAAGGGACGTACAATAAAACCGGCGGCAAAGATGGCCAGGGTGCTGAGCAGGGCTGCAGTGGGATTGTCTTTGGGAAAAAATTGAGCAGAGATGGTCGTGGATAACATTCCAAAAATATAGAAGTCGTACCATTCTATCATGGTGCCTACCGAAGACGCCGCAATAACGGAGCGAACGGTTTTAGCAGAGCTCGTTGGTTTCATACGATCAAGATAGTAAATTGTAAAAGAAGGAAAAAAAATAATACAGAGCTAAGAGGTTAAAAGAGAAAAGGAGATAAAGAAGATTGCCTGAGGCAAATAAACACAAATACAAGTAAACCGCGGAAGTGCAGAGACGCAGAGGAATACAAATGCATTTTCTCTTTTCCTCCTTTTCTCTTTTAACCTCTTAGCCCCTTGTATTTATTTGCCGCCCGAAGGGCCCTGTGAGCAGGCATTCCTTTTTCTCTCCTTATTCTCTGGGCGGGATTCTTTTGAATGCTGTAAATTTATCCCTGCTAACAAAATCATTCATATTTACATTTATGGCATATCCTTTTCAAATAACCTCTTTGGAACAGTATCATAAGGACTACAGGGAAAGCGTAGAAAATCCGGAAGGGTTCTGGGCAGCGGTAGCAGACAACTTTCTGTGGAGAAAGAAATGGGAAAAAGTGCTGAACTGGAACTTTAAGGAACCAAAAGTAGAATGGTTTAGCGGGGCCAAACTAAACATTACCGAAAATTGTATCGACAGGCACCTGGCCACAATGGGCGAAAAGCCAGCCATCATCTGGGAGCCCAATCACCCGGAGGAAAGAACAAGAATCGTAACGTATAAACGGTTGCATAAAAGAGTTTGCCAGTTTGCACAGGTATTAAAGAATAATGGTGTAAAGAAAGGCGACCGGGTTTGTATTTATATGGGCATGGTGCCGGAGCTGGCTTATGCCGTACTGGGTTGTGCCCGGATAGGTGCCATACATTCTGTGATCTTTGGCGGCTTCTCTGCACAAAGCATTGCCGACCGGCTGGAAGATGCACAAGCCACCTGTATTGTAACCTGTGATGGTGCTTATCGTGGCGGCAAAGACATTCCGTTGAAAAGTGTGATCGATGATGCATTGATCGGTAACAAAACCGTGAAGCGGGTAATTGTCTATACCCGTACCCGAACACCGGTGAGCATGATAAAGGGACGAGATGTTTGGTGGGAAGATGAAATGGACATAGCGGAAGACCAGGTGGAGAAGGATGGTGTAGTTTCTTTTCCTGCGGAAGAAATGGATGCGGAAGATCCCTTATTCATATTATACACATCCGGCAGTACCGGTAAACCAAAAGGTGTGGTACATTCCTGTGCCGGTTATATGGTGTGGACGACCTACACTTTTGTAAATGTGTTTCAGTATAAACCCGGTGAAGTACATTTCTGCACAGCGGATATCGGGTGGATAACCGGGCACAGCTATATCGTGTATGGACCGCTGAGTGCAGGTGCCACTTCTGTAATGTTTGAAGGGGTCCCTACATTCCCCGATGCCGGAAGATTTTGGGATATTACAGATAAACACAAAGTGAATATTCTTTATACGGCACCAACGGCCATTCGCAGTTTGATGAGTTTTGGTTTGGAGCCATTGAAAGGAAAAGACCTTTCCTCATTAAGAATATTGGGCACCGTTGGCGAACCTATCAATGAAGAAGCCTGGTATTGGTATGATGAGAATGTGGGAAAGAAAAAATGTCCGATAGTGGATACCTGGTGGCAAACAGAAACAGGCGGTACACTGATCTCCAACCTGGCAGGCATTACTCCGGCCAAACCGAGCTGGGCCACTTTACCTATGCCAGGAATACAACCCATACTGGTAGATGAAAATGGAAAGGAAGCCTCCCCAAACCCCTCCGAAGGAGGGGCTTTAGTGACCTCGGGAAATTTATGTATCAAAGCACCCTGGCCCGGCATATTACGTACCACATGGGGCGATCATGAACGTTGCCGTACCAACTATTTTGCGACCTATGAAAATTTATACTTCACTGGTGATGGGGCATTAAAAGATGAACAGGGCAATTACCGCATTACCGGCCGGGTGGATGATGTACTGAACGTAAGCGGGCATCGCATCGGTACGGCCGAAGTGGAGAATGCCATCAACATGCATGCGGGTGTGGTGGAAAGTGCGGTAGTGGGTTATCCGCATGATGTGAAAGGACAGGGTATATATGCCTATGTGATCTATAATGGTCATCATGGGGATGAGGAAGGAAGAAGAAAAGATATTTTGCAAACGGTGACAAGAATAATCGGCCCCATCGCCAAGCCCGACAAGATCCAATTTGTCTCCGGCTTGCCTAAAACAAGAAGCGGGAAGATCATGCGGAGGATTCTGCGAAAAATTGCTGAAGGCGAGACAGAGAACCTGGGTGATACCACTACACTGCTTGATCCGGGGGTGGTGGAAGAGATCAGGAACGGTAAAATATAACGACCTGTTTTAAAAATACCCGCCAAAGGGTACCATGATCCCTGGTATTCTGCTGTATTTTGAGTAAAATTTTTTCATGCCCCGCTTGTTACTTCTTCCTTTATTGTTCGCTTTCGGTCTTTGCAAAGCACAAAAACTAAAGAGAGCAGACCTGGGACTTCTTTCCCCCGACACTTTTACCTGCACCCCCGTAAAAGATCAGTATATGTCCTCTACCTGCTGGAGTTTTTCCAGCACCTCTTTACTAGAAAGTGAGTTGCTGAAGATGGGTAAAGGCGAAGTGGATCTTAGTGAAATGTTTGTGGCCCGCTATTCTATGGTCAGAAAAATTTACCGGCATCTGAAATTAAAAGGCGGCAACTTTTTTACACCCGGCGGCCAGTTTCATGACGTGGTATGGGTTCTGAAAAATTTTGGGATGATGCCCGAAGAAGCGTACAACGGAAAAGGACGGGGCGAGCTTGATCATAACCATGCACAAATGGATACCATTCTCAGCCGGTTTGTAAAGACCTGTGTGAGTAAAGGTGTGACGGAACTGAACAATGAGCAATCCCGCTTTGTGGACAGTGTGCTGGATCATTACCTGGGGCGGGTACCTTCAGCATTTAATTATCAAGGCAGAACATTTACACCACAATCATTCCTGGAGCAATACCTTGGCATCAACCCGGATGATTATGTGGAGATCACTTCTTATTCACATCATCCGCTCTATTCAAAGTTTGTACTGGAGGATAAGTACAACTGGACGGGTGATGCATACTGGAATGTGTCTTTCGCTGATTTTTCCCGGATCACTAATACAGCATTGGATATAGGTTTTACGGTGGGCTGGGACGGTGATGCTGACGATCCTGGTTTTGATTTTAACAACGGGCTGGCATATACAAGCGATACGATCCGTACTACATGGCCCGCACAGCGGCAGGTGGATTTTGAAACAAAAACCACCCTGCTGGACCATATGATGCATATTGTGGGAAGAACAAATGATAATAAAGGCAATACCTGGTATTATGTCAAAAATTCCTGGGGAGACAGGACCAACCCGTTGGGCGGGTTCCTGTTTATGCGGGAAGATTATTTTTTGCTACGGACAGTGGCCATCATTGTGAACAAAGCTGCCATTCCTGCCGACATCCGTAAAAAAATGGGGTTATGAGGAGTTATCAAAAAAATTAAAGCAGCACGGATGGGCTGCTTTAAAAGGTTTCTCTTAATATCTTTATACAAAAGTAACGCCTTACTGGTACCAAAAATTATACCGCCTCACCAGAAAACACTTATTTAACGAAGGGTGTTGAAAAAAAATCTGAAATAGTAGCGTATCTGGGTTGTAAAAATTACTTTTGGCCGATAACGATCATCGCCCCGGATCTTATCTTATGCCAAAACAAGTTCTGAAACACAAACTGCCACTTTTTCTCCGCTGGATAGTATGGGTATTGCTGGTACAATTTATCCTGATCAATATCAGCGCTGCCTTATATGCATGGAAGCTGACGCATGTATATGAGGACCCTGCCGTACGCACCATCTCATCGCCTAAAAATATATTTGCCAAGACCTGGCGCCTGTTTACCGGGCCCAGGCAACCGAAATCACTAATTTACCATTACCCATCCTTTGCATTTGATACTATTCTGCTGAAAACGGAAAAGGGAATATACATTGACGCCTGGTACAGCCGCCCCGATTCTACTGCCAGGGGAACAGTATTGCTTTTTCATGGTATTACCTCTAATAAAGGGATGTTGTTATCCGAGGCTTCAGCGTTTCGGTATCTCGGCTACAACGTTTTGCTGGTTGATTTCCGGGCACATGGTAACAGCGGTGGAAATACTACTACTATCGGTGCCAGGGAATCAGAGGAAGTAAAACTGGCGTACGATCATATTGCTGCCAGGGGAGAAAAAAATATTTATCTGTGGGGCAGTTCCATGGGGGCAGTGGTTATTGCAAAAGCAATATCAGACTATGAGTTGCAACCTTCAGGGATCATACTGGAAATGCCTTTTGCTTCGCTTCAGACCCATTTGCAGGCCCGTGCCAGGGCATTAGGTTTCCAGGGATTACCGGAAAAACCATTTGGGTTCCTCGTAAGTTGCTGGATGGGATGGGAAAGAGGGTTCAATGGACTAAAACACCGCACCACAACCTATGTGAAAAAAATAAACTGCCCGGTGCTGATGCAGTACGGCGGTACTGATACCTATGTGTTAAAAAAAGAAACAGACAACGTTTATGAGGCGATTGCCAGCACTAAAAAGAAACTGGTAAGCTTTGAACGGGCGGGGCATGAATCTTTACAACAGCATGATCCGTTGAAGTGGGAGATGGAGGTAAAACAATTTTTGGAAACGAATAAGAGATAAGCCTATTTGCGGATGGCGACTTTGGTACCCGAATTGGTAAAACCATAGATCTCTTTTACATCATCATTCTTCATAGAGATGCAGCCCAGGGTCCAGTTCTTATAGCGGTCCACAACAAAATCCTCATGTGGCCAGGTGCCGTGTATGCCAATGCCACCGCCAATGCCGGCATTCGAAGGAATTTCGCCCCGTTGTTTTCGCTGGTTGAATTTTTCCCGGTCTGCCGCAGTAGGATAGCTTATAGAAAGGAAGCGGCACCACTTTTCATGCAC
>JBEBIF010000178.1:0-7065 GCA_040080515.1 Chitinophagaceae bacterium
GGCAAGCAGTGCTTTTGTGTACGGATGTTGCGGATGGTTGAATATTTCTGTTACGGTATTCTGCTCCACAATTTCTCCTTTATACATCACTGCAGTACGATCGGCAATTTCAGCCACCACTCCAAGGTCGTGGGTAATAAAGATCACTCCCATACCCGATTGCTGTTGTAATTCCTTTATCAGCTGCAGGATCGTTTTTTGTACGGTTACATCTAATGCTGTAGTAGGTTCATCGCAGATCAGCAGGGATGGTTGGCAGCACATGGCCATAGCTATCATCACCCGCTGTTTTTGGCCACCACTTAGTTGGTGCGGATACCGGCTGAATACAGCTTCTGGATGGGGCAATTTTACTTTTTCAAACCAGGCAATGGTTTGTTTTTTTGCTTCTGCTGCAGAAATATTTTTATGTTGCAGCAGGGATTCCATTACCTGGTTGCCACAGGTAAGTACCGGGTTCAGTGAGGTCATCGGTTCCTGGAAGATCATGGCGATCTTGTTTCCCCGGATGGATTGTAATTCAGAATTATTTTTTTTCAACAGGTCGGTTTGTTCAATACCGTTTTCTGAAAAAAGAATTTCCCCAGCAGTGTATATTGCGGGAGGTGAAGGCAGCAGTTGAAGAATGGAAAGAGAGGTGACAGATTTTCCCGAACCGGATTCTCCTACCAGTGCCACTACTTCTCCTTTGCTTACGGAAAAAGTGATCTCCTTTAATGCAGTAGTAGTTCCTGATTCTGCGATAAAATCAAGGCTGAGATTTTTTATTTCTAGCAGCGGGTTCATTTGATGTCACCCCTTCGGGGTTTGGGATCATTTTAATTGGGTTGTCTATATTAATTGCATCCCTTCGGGATTTAGAAAAATTTACTGGTAATCTATATAAATTTTATCACGACAGTGGAGGCTTCATCATTCCTGGTATCAAATCTATGCCATTATAATCTTTTGTAATACCAGAGGTTTAAACTCCTGCAGTTAAACCCGAAGGGTTGCTATTACTATAGCAAATAAAGTTTATTTGCGCCAAACCCCGAAGGGGTGACACCAAAATCAATCATAAAACTCAAATAAATATTTCTCATCAAATGGGATATTAAATTTCTGCAACAGTAACAGGTATTCCTGGCGAAAAGTTCTCTTTGCATGGTGGCGTTTCTGATCCTTTATATAATCAATCACTTTCCCAAAGTTGGATTGAGAATAGGAGAATGCTCCATATCCTTCCTGCCAGCTGAACTTTTGCTTTAGCCACCCATTATCATTAATAAAATTCGTAGAGTTATTCTTAATATCCCTGATCAGGTCAGAAATTCGCATAGCGGGCTTTAATCCAACCAAAACATGAATATGGTCCGGCATTCCGTTTACTGCCAACGGTTTTTGATCCTTTCCCCTGATAATGCCGGCAATGTATTTGTAAATAATATCTTCAAAAGGTCTTAGGATCAGGTTCTCTCTGTGTTTTACTGCAAATACATATTGCACATAAAGTTGAGAAAAAGTTCCGGGCATGGATTAGTTCTTTAGGGTAAAATAATACACTACTACTCAAGGGAAATGTTCAGGAAGGTTGATGGCTGCAGTAACTATTGGTCATTATTTATCTACTACTTTAATAGAAAGGGCTTTTGGTGGAGTGGGATAGAAAGCCATGCATACAGCACACTCTTTACCTTTTGTGGTGTCAATTGTAAAGTAAAATTCATCGCCCTGTTTGATCGTGGCCGGAAAATCACAGGGATTGCCCAGGCGGAAAACATCCTCGTAAGATATATGAGATGACTCATCTGTCCATTTGTCAGCAATAAGGGCATCGTCTATTTCACCTTCGATAACGCCGATCGTATAGTTCATACAAATGCCGGCAATTTCAAGTCTGCCCTTGTAAGTTGTGTTACCTGTTTTCTTTTTACTACAATCACTACTGGAAAGCAGCAGGGAGGCAAATGCTGAAAGAATGACAAATCGTTTCATATTGCAAAGGTTTAAAATTTCAAATGCCGTACGGTCATTCCATCATTGATCAGCTGCTTTAATGAATCAATACCGATCTTCAAATGATTTTCTACAAAACTGGAGGTTACCTTTTTATCACTTTCTTCTGTCTTTACTCCTTCCGGTATCATAGGCTGATCACTAACGAGTAATAAGGCGCCGGTAGGTATCTTATTATAAAAACCTACGGTAAAGATGGTGGCGGTTTCCATATCGATAGCATAGGCCCTTACTTTTTGCAGGTATTCTTTAAAAGGCTCATCATGCTCCCATACCCGGCGGTTGGTAGTGTACACGGTGCCGGTCCAGTAATCTACTGCATAGTCCCGGATGGTGGTGGATACCGCCTTTTGTAAAGCGAAAGCAGGTAAGGCAGGTACTTCTGCAGGAAAATAATCATTGGAGGTTCCCTCACCCCTGATGGCAGCGATGGGGAGTATCAGGTCGCCGAGCTTATTTCTTTTTTTCAAACCCCCGCATTTACCCAGGAATAAAACCGCTTTGGGATTGATGGCTGTCAACAGGTCCATGATAGTCGCTGCAGTAGGACTTCCCATGCCAAAGTTGATGATACTGATATTACCGGCGGTGGCACATTGCATTGGTTTGCCTTCACCGATCACCGGCACATTGTTCCATTCTGCAAACAGGGTTACATAATTGCTGAAGTTGGTAAGCAGAATGTATTCCCCAAAATTCTCTAATGGCGAGCCGGTATAGCGGGGCAGCCAGTTTTGAACTATTTCTTCTTTTGTCTTCATGTCTGCGAATTTAATCAATTACTTTTGAAGCTGCATGATTATCAACTACCCCACCCCGGATTTTCGGATCAAAAAGGAAGGTAAAAAGGAGTTCATCTTTGATGCGTTGCGCAAGAAATGGTTACTCCTGACGCCGGAGGAATGGGTACGGCAGAATTTTATTCAATACCTGTTACAGGAAAAGAACTATCCCGCCTCCTTACTGGCCATTGAAAAAGAAATACAATTAGGAGAGCTGAAAAAACGCTTTGATATATTAGTGTATGATGCCAATCATCAACCCTGGATGATGATTGAATGTAAGGCGATGGAAATAAAACTGGATGATGCCGTGCTGCAACAGGTGCTGCGGTATAATATGAGCATACCGGTCCCGTACCTGCTTATCACCAACGGACAATATTGTATGGGATGGGTAAAAGAGAACGGAGCATTGAAAACGATTGTTGAATTGCCCTCGCATGGCGGATAAGTTCTTGTTTTTATCTAAAATAAAAATGCCCCATCTTTCTTTACGGGGCATTTTTTATAGTGAGGTTCAGAGTAGCTTACATCTTGAATATACTTTCATCAACCGGTACATTCAATTCTATTTTTTCAAGCTTTATTTCCTGGAATACCTGACCCATGATCTTTTGAATTCTTGTCATGGCAAACTTTAACCCTGCTACATCTTTGAAATCAGAATAAAAGGTTTCCACGTCCACTTCCTGTCCCTGCATATCTCTTTTACCTACGGATTTAATGAGCAGGTAATCGCCGGTATTAATAAAATAGTAGGTCACTTTACCATCATCTTTATTGGTGAGTTTTAATTTAAAACATTTCACACCCTCCACGTCTTCTTGTCCGGCAAGTTCTACCTGGTGTCCCCGGTTCTTATAATCCATCAGGTGGTTGACCAGGCTGCTCTGTGCTTTAAATTCTTTGAGCTCAGTTCCGGTTACTTCAGTAGCCGTTTCTGCACCGGCATAGGGGTTTATTTTCCAGCCGGTTCCGTTATTGTAAACATTCACAATAGATTGTCCCATTATTTCAATATCGGTTCTCACGGCCTTGTTATTTATTATCTGGGAGGTAACAGGCAATACCATTCCCTGGGTAGTTACATTGCCGGTCATTTTGGCACTGGTCACTTTGTTAAAGGCATCCAATCCACCCAGGGCAGTTGAATATTTCTGAATTACTTCATCAGCGGTTTGAGCATAGACAGCCACCGCTGCAAAACTGAATAAGGTTAAAAGAAATTTCTTCATGTTTGTTTTGTTTAAGAGGACGAAGATAATGATTTCAGACGCTATGATGGTACGCAGGAGGGATTGGTTGGCAGGAGGATGTTCTGCCCGGCAGAATATGCGACGACAAGTAGTGAATGGAATAGAAGCCGGGGGTCATAAGTCAATAAAAAAATCCCACCTGCACGGGCAAATGGGATGAATAAGCAATTGGCTTGTCCTCCAAGGTCCTGCATGGGGCGGGACGAAGGAGGGTGTGGTTGACTTATGGGAAGATACCCAGTTCTGCATAACTGGTGCCTACCTTGTTGATAGCAACAACATAAGCTGCGGTACGCATATCTGGTATTTCGGGGTTGGCTTTCCAGGCATTCATGATCTCATGAGTGGCAGTGATCATCGTTTCTTCCAAACCGCTATACACCAGGTCCACTTCATCGGGACCATGCATGATGAATTCCCGTTCGTTGTCTTTTACTTTCTTACCGCTCAGTTCTTCTATTTGTCCGAGTATATGTGCATTCAGGTTTTCTGTAAAACGTTTTTCCAGGCGACCATAACGAACGTGACTGAGATTCTTTAACCATTCAAAATAAGAAACGGTTACACCACCTGCATTCAGGTACATATCAGGGACTACTAATATTCCTTTTTGAACAAATATTTCATCCGCTTCGGGTGTCAGCGGGCCATTAGCGGCTTCGCCAATTATCTTTGCTTTTATCCGTGGTGCATTATCGCCATTGATCACATTTTCTAATGCAGCAGGTATCAATATATCACACTCCATTTCCAGGGCATCTCCGTTCTTTTCAAAATTGGTAGCGCCGGGAAAATTTAAGATAGAACCGGATGTTTTGCGGTGATTGAAAACGGCATCAATATCCAGTCCGTCCTTATTCCAGATAGCGCCTTCATATTCTGCCAGGCCAATTACTTTGGCACCGGCATCCTGGAAGAATTTAGCAGAGTGATAGCCCACATTACCCAATCCCTGCACCACTACTCTTTTACCAATCACGCCAACGGGCAGCCCAAGTCTTTTCATCACATCTTCCATATTGCACACTTCCCGAAGACCAAAGAAAACACCGAGGCCGGTTGCTTCCCGGCGGCCACGAACGCCACCTTGTGTTACGGGTTTACCGGTCACGCAACCTGCAGCATCAATTTCTCCGGGATGCATGGCGGTATAGGTATCCAGTATCCAGGCCATTTCTCTTTCGCCGGTTCCGTAGTCAGGAGCAGGTACATCAGTGCCTGGACCGATAAAATTTTTCTTGATCAGTTCCGCGGTGTAGCGGCGGGTGATCTTTTCCAGTTCGTAAGTAGAGTATTTTTTGGGATTGATCTTCAGACCACCTTTTGCGCCGCCAAAAGGTACATTTACAATAGCGCACTTGTAGGTCATCAGGGCTGCCAGGGCCATTACTTCATCCTGGTTTACCTCAGCAGCAAAACGGATACCCCCTTTGCAGGGCGTTTTGTGGTGTGAGTGCTGTACCCGGTATGCTTCAATTACTTCAATACTTCCATCATCTCTTTTAAGGGGGAAGCGGATCTGGTACACGGCATTACACTCCCTGATCATTCCCAGGATACCGGTATCCCATTTAGTGTACCTGGCGGCCTTATCAAAACTTTTTTCTACGGCGCCAAAAAAACTGTACTGTTTGTCTGACATAAATTCGTTTTTAAATTTAGCAATCGTTGTATAAGTGAAAATTGAATTGTGAATGGTCAATCGTTCGCATCAACCCTCTTTTTCCAGTTTGGTCATTTTTCTGTCGAGGCGGAATAAATATAACAGAAGGCCGATGAGGATGGTAAGCACTACTGCCACTACCACATAGATACGGCCGTTGCTTCTCATCATATCTGCTGCCCCTGTCTTTGTATCCTGTGCGAATAAGGCCACTGACGATAGCGTTACCAGCAATAACAGGATTATTTTGCGGATCATTTTCATGATAGCATCTTTTTTTCTTTTAATAAAGTCATTCTTATTTTCAGGGTGGCGATCCAGGTGCCCAATAAGGTCCACCCGATCACAGCAGGATAAAAAACCATCCGCATTCCACTGTCTATATCGCTGGTATTGAGAGCGGGGTTTCCTTCCCGGCCGGGGTGCAGGCTGTCCATTACCCGTGGTAATATCCAGATGGAAGGGAACAGCATGGCATAGGCAAATATGTTGTACACGGCACTTATCCGTGCCCTTTTATCCATATCAGTAATAGAATCCCGCAATACCATGTAAGCAAAATAAATAAGCAGAGCGATAGCGGCACCGATCAGTTTGGGTTCCCGTGCCAGTGCGGCAAAGGATTGAAATGCCGGATTATTGGGGTCGGCCCAGGTGTAGGTCATCCAGATGGCGCCGGTGGAGTAGCCCAGCACACCTAACACAATTCCCACAGCGGCATACTGGCGGGAATAGACATCATATTTATAATTGAAGGTGCGCAGATAGCGTATCGAATTCACTACTGAAACTGTAAAAAGGATCATCATAGCAAACCACATGCAGACGTGGAAATAAAGATTACGGATCGTTTCTTCCAGGGCGGGGAGGCGGGGCACTTTCATCAGGAAGCCGCCAATAACTGTGTAAACCAACAAGATAATACTTGCAATTTTCCACCAGGACCTGTGCATATAATTTTTTGCTTCTCTCATCTGGGAGCCGGAACGAACGACCGGCAGTATAATGTGAGGGCAAAAATAAGGGAAAATGGAGAATGAACAGATGAACAGACGAACAAGGAATTTTGAATAAAGAAGTCGGTTCCGCTATTTCCTGTTTTTTTGCGCCGTTTTCAGACTTGCAACGAAAATTGAGATCAGTTCATTGTTTTCAATAATTAAGGCTGAAAGTTTGATATCATCATACCAAAACTTCTTTTTTATTAAACGTAAACAATTAAAGGTCTCTCGCAGTTCTTTCAGGCATACTTTCATTTTATGGATGAAATCGTTGCTGCTTTCTGCTCCCTGTGCTTCCCCATAATGAAGGGCCGGTGAAGTGGAAGACCGCACAAACTGCGATGCGATGTGGTTTCCCGCTAATG
>JBEBIF010000179.1:0-7056 GCA_040080515.1 Chitinophagaceae bacterium
TTTCAACCTATCACTTTATCTCAATGAGTACGCCACATTTATCTGAACAGGAACAATTGCGCCGGGAAAAACTGGCCGAGTTGATCATCATGGGTATTGAACCATACCCTGCTCCGCTGTACCCGGTAAACAATAATTCCGCTTCTATAAAAGAAACCTTTTCTGCAGAGTCATTGGGCAAAGAAGAGTTTCAGGATGTATGCCTTGCCGGCCGCATCATGAGTGTTCGTGATATGGGCAAAGCCAACTTTGCCGTGATACAGGATGCATATGGCCGTATCCAGTTATATCTTAAAAGAGATGATATCTGCCCCGGCGAAGACAAGACCTTATATGATATAGTCTGGAAAAAACTACTGGACATTGGTGATATCATTGGTATCCGGGGCTATGTGTTCATTACCAAAACTGGTGAAACATCTGTGCATGTAAAAGAACTGACCCTGTTAAGTAAATCACTTCGTCCTTTGCCCATTGTAAAAGAAGCAGAAGGACAAACCTTTGATGCAGTAACCGATCCGGAATTCAAATACCGCCAGCGCTATGCGGACCTGATCATTAATCCCGCAGTAAAAGAAACCTTTATCAAAAGAACAAAGCTGATCAATTCCATCCGTGAGTTCTTAAACAGTCATGGCGCTTTGGAAGTGGACACCCCTGTGTTGCAAAGTATTCCCGGTGGTGCCGCAGCAAGGCCTTTTATCACTCATCATAATGCACTGGATATTCCCCTGTACCTGCGTATTGCCAATGAACTGTACCTGAAACGTTTGATCGTGGGTGGGTTTGACTGGGTGTATGAATTTAGCCGCAACTTCCGAAATGAAGGAATGGACCGTACTCACAATCCCGAGTTTACCATCCTGGAGTTTTATACGGCATACAAAGATTATTTTTGGATGATGGAAACAACTGAGCAGTTGCTGGAAAAAGCAGCGATGGATGTGTGTGGTACTACAGAAGTGACAGTTGGTGATAAAGCCATTTCATTCAAAGCTCCTTTTAAACGCATCACCATATTTGATGCGATACTGGAACATACCGGCACCGATGTAAGTCGCATGAGTGAAGAGCAGCTTCGTTCTGTATGCAGGCAATTACATATACAGGCTGATGCCACCATGGGCAAAGGCAAACTGATTGATGCCATCTTTGGAGAAAAGTGTGAGAAGAATTATGTGCAGCCTACTTTCATTATAGATTACCCGGTAGAGATGAGCCCTCTTACAAAAAAGCATCGTGACAAACAGGGACTGGTGGAACGATTTGAACTGATGATAAATGGAAAAGAAATTGCCAATGCTTATAGTGAGTTAAACGACCCCATAGATCAGCGGGAGCGTTTTGAAGAACAGGTAAAACTTTCTGAACGGGGCGATGATGAAGCAATGTTCATTGATTATGATTTCTTACGGGCATTGGAGTATGGTATGCCGCCTACTTCGGGCATTGGTTTTGGCATCGACAGGATTTGTATGTTGCTGACCAATAGTGCTTCTATCCAGGATGTACTGCTGTTTCCCCAAATGCGACCAGAACACCGGCAGGAAGGAGTTGAAGCAACAAAGGAGTGATCTTAAAAAATACATAATTGATAAAAGCCATTTTGCCAGCAGCAGAATGGCTTTTTTGCTTACTGCCTGCACAAGTTATGAACAGGGGTTTGTGCGGATTACCATAACACAAAAAAATGTTGTAGGTTTCAGTAACCAAAATCAAAAAAAATGAAACCTTTTGTTCCCACCAAAGTCGCTGAATTTGTTTTTGCAGTCGTTATTGCTTACTTCGGTTACCTGCATTTTAAGAATGCCGAAATGATGGGAGGGATGGTACCAAAGTTTTTCCCGGGTGATGGTAAGATATGGATCTACCTGACCGGCGCCGGTTTTATCCTCGCTGCTTTTGCTATTGTTAGTGATATTCAACGGACGCTGGCCTGCTACCTGCTGGCTGCCGTGTTATTGATCTTTGTATTTACGATCCATTTAGAGTCGTTCAAAACAAATCCGTCAGGAGTATTAAAAGATACAGCTCTTGCCATGGCGGCCATATTTATTGGCAACCGAAAATAGGAAATGGTTGATGGCCTCTCTATAAAGAAACATCCCGCTGACAACGGGATGTTTTGTTTTATACAAACAGGTCGTTATACAACTTGGCTCCGGGCACCACAGAATATTTTTCCAGGTCAGTTATTCCTTCTTTTGCCAGTACTTGTTCGTCCACAAAAAGATTACCAGTGCACTCTCCGGACGGTTGACGTAATATATAATAAGCAGCATCTGCCAGTATATCCACGGTACGGCTCATATTGGCCAGCATAGCACCGCCTAAAAGGTTTCTTACTGCTGCTGTATCAATGGTGGTTCTTGGCCAGAGAGAATTAGCGGCTATCCTGTCTTTGGCAAATTCCTTGGCCCACCCGATCGTCATCATGCTCATACTATACTTGGTAAGTGTATAGGCCACATGCTTATCAAACCATTTTGGGTCGAGATTAAGAGGTGGTGATAAGGTGAGTATATGCGGATTCGTTGCCTTTTTTAAATGAGGGATACAGGTTTTTGTAACAAAAAAAGTTCCCCGCACATTGATGCTGTGCATCAGATCAAACCGCTTGGATTCTGTGCTTTCTGTATTGGTAAGGGAAATGGCAGAGGCATTATTGATCAGGATATCAATTCCTCCAAACGTTTCCACGGCTTTGTTTACCACATTTTGTACCTGGTCTTCAAAACGGATGTCGCATTGCACAGCCAGTGCCTTTCCACCAGCAGCTTCTATTTCTGCAGCAGCAGAAAAAATAGTACCGCCCAGTTTGGCGTTTTCTTCCACACTTTTGGCGGCGATCACAATATTAGCGCCTTCATTGGCTAAGCGCAGGGCAATGGCTTTTCCGATTCCACGGGTGGCACCGGTAATAAGAATTGTTTTTTTGGCAAATGACATAGATAGTTGGTTTTAATATTCCGGCAGCACCGGTTTTGTTTGTACAATATCTTCTATTTTTTGCATAACCGCTGCATCCAGTTTGGAAACAGCTTCCAGGGCTTTTAAATTTTCAAGCAACTGTTCTTTACGGGTGGCGCCCAGGATGGCTGTTGTTACATTGGGATTTTTAATACACCAGGCAATACTCAATTCCGCCATAGAGATTCCCAGTTCTTTTGCCAGTGCCGCAAGACCTTTTACTTTTTTCAATAATTCATCCTTCATCCAGCGGTCTTTCAGCCAGTCAAAACCGGTGAGTCCGAAACGGCTGCCTTCAGGGATACCGTCATTATACTTTCCGCTCAACAGACCAGAAGCCAACGGGCTCCAGATGGTGGTGCCCATTCCCACGGTTTTAAATACCATCAGGAATTCATTCTCCATTTTATTTCTTTCCAGCAAATTGTATTGTGGTTGTTCCACTGACGGGCCAATTAATCCATGCTGTGCTGCCACCCGGTGTGCTTCCATTATTTCCACCCCGCTCCATTCGCTGGTACCCCAGTACAGGATCTTTCCCTGTTGAATTAGGTTATGCATCGCCCACACGGTCTCTGCTATCGGTGTGTTCTTATCCGGCCGGTGGCAGAAGTACAGGTCCAGGTAATCTGTTTGCAACCGTTTCAAAGCTTCGTTGCAGGCTTCTGTCACATGCTTTCTGCTCAGTCCTGTTTGATTGGGTTTGTTTTCTTTTCCCCGCCAGCCGAAAAAGGCTTTGGATGAAATCGTATAAGAGCTGCGGTCCCAGTTTTTCTTTTTCATCACCCGGCCCATCATGTTTTCACTTTCGCCCAGGGCATACACTTCTGCATTGTCAAAAAAATTGACGCCCTTATCATAGGCAATACCCATCAGCTCATCTGCCACACTGTCGTCTATCTGTTTGTGAAAACTGACCCAGCTGCCAAATGATAATACACTTAATTGCAAACCGGTCTTTCCCATGTGCCGATACTCCATAAACGTTGAAGGTTTGAAGTTGAAGGTTTAAAGTTATCGTAAACTGCCTGGAAATATTTTCTGCAGAAGGTATTAATAACAGAAGGAGGGAAATTTTGTTGGCTGCTGCTGTCCTTTTATTGTTCTATTCCGGGAATCCGCCTTCCTTTACTTTGAGCATACCTGTTACCTGCCGAAAGGTGACGCGGCTGAAATCCTGTGTGGCCTCCAGTCCCTTGCCCGGGTATATTTTTTTATCCAGTGTCCGGTACTCGGCGTAATTGTCGGAGTAAAAGAGTTTGGTATTCTGGTCCCACCACAGGTCCTGGCATTTAAGGGTGTCGCCTTTCCGGTTTATCACGATCACACTATCCTTCAGGTACACTTTGTTCAGGTTCTCAAAATATTTTCCATAACGGCTGTCGAGCCAGGTTTCTTTTTGATTGATGGAATCATAAAAATCCACATGCATTGTGTTGGGGAATTCTGTATAAAGTGTATCCCCTGCTACCCGGTACATTAACGGGGCCGTAAGTTTGGCTTTCATTTTTCCTTCCTGGCTGAGGTAACTTTCCACGTTTATCGCCTCTTCCCGCATCACCACCTTTTTGGTCCATTCATCAAGCTTCTTTTCGTCGTTCTCACAACTGCAAACAAAACAGCAGCACATAAATAGTGCCGCTGCATGTAAATTCGTTCTATTGAAAAAAGATTTAGTCATATTTCCGCTTGATAAACCAGATATCGCTCAGGGAAAAGCCGAGTGAAAAGCGAAACAGGTTTTCTTTCAGCAAATTATCATTATTTCCTCTTTTACTGTATTCAAATGCCAAATTGACATAGGTGGTTTGATTAGGTGCCTGGCGGCTGATGGCAAGTGGCAACCCCAGTCCGAATGAAGCGCCATACTGGGACAGCTTCTGGCCTACTTTTATATAATCTGGTCCTGTAAAAAATCCAAACCGGTAAGCCACATTGCTGAAATAGTTTCTTTTAGGGATCGGGGTAAATTGTCCGCCTACTCTCACTTCCCATTTATTCTGCACAGAGTCTTTGCTGCCATAATAGCGGTAATTGTCCCAGTTTTGCTGGCTGAAATCAAGGCCCAGCATCCAGCCGCCTTCCTTATTCATAACCGCATATTTCTGCAGCACAAACCCGATGGTGAAGGAAGAAGGCATTTCAATCTTCCCTTTTACATCTCTTACATCCGATACACTGTCCAGCCGCACATTTCCCAGGTTTTCATCAAACACAAATGTTTCTCGTATCACATCCTGGTTGGCATTGAGCTTCTGGCCAATGTTTCCATATAATCCTGCCGTCAGTTGCATCTTGTCATTTAATGGAGTAGTGTACTGCAGCCCGGCATTAAAGTATAAATTGTTGAAGGTTGTTCTTGTTTCATAATTGGCCCGGTAGTAATCCACAGTATCATTGATCAGTGTTCTGCGGGTATTGTAATCTTTCTTACCAAAGAAATAGCCGCCATTAATTCCAACGCTCAGCTTCTGTTCCCTTTTATCAGCCCGCTCTTTTTTGTAAATGGCAAACCCGGTTCCTAATGACACGAGGTAAGATCCGCCATCGCCGGTAAAGGTGGTAGTGGCGCTCTCTATTGTATCACTGGTCAGCGGATCGATCAATGTTTCATTGCGAAACATTTTATAACTGATCCTTGATACAGGACGTAATCCAAAACTCATCCCCCAGTTCTTTTTTAACGGCACACCCACTTGTATATAAGAAAACAGGGCATTGTTGGCAACAAACTTTACCGGGTTGGATGGTTCCCGCAAGGTGCGGTTCTCAAAATTCAATCCAACATCCAAAATAGCCCGCCCGGAAGAAAGCTTTTTGCTTTTGGAACCAACTGCCGCCTGGAAAGAAGAGTAAGAAGCAGGATTATTAAAGTTGATGGAAAGAAAATCGGTGTAGCCCGCAGAAATGCCACCCATTGCCCTGTTGGCAATATTGGTGGAAGGAACCAGATCGCCTATGCCATACCTGGAATAAGGGGAGTTGTCCTGGGCTAAAACAGGCTCAAAAGCACAAAAAACTAAAACCAGGATCGTCAGGGAAACGCCATGCCGGGGGGCAGGCAAGCAGTGTAACGTCTTGATTATCTTAGGGGTTATTAACTTCACTAATTGCATACAGACCTTTAAAGATTAAATCAGGGTCTGCAAATATCTTGTTTTTAAGGTGCGAAGCCAAATACACTATATCACCCCCGGTTAACAGCACGTTAAAGTTCCGGAAGCGTTGCCGGTAGGCATCTATAAAACCATCGATCTCTTTGGCCAATCCCAGCACCACGCCGGTGAGAATATTGGTGGTAGTATCATACCCGATCAGTGGTACATTGCTGTCTGCTTTTATCAAAGGCAGTTTAGCAGTATAATAATTCAATGCTTTCAGCCGCATTTCCATTCCGGGTGAGATGGCCCCACCCACAAACTCATGATACTTATTAATAAAGTTATACGTAACACAGGAGCCCATCCCAATGACCAAATTATTGGAAGTGGGATAGAAATGAACGGCTGCAGCCGTCAATGCCAACCGGTCTGCACCAATGGTTTCAGGTTTACCTACCGGTGTGGTAAAGGCCAGCCTGGTCAGGTGACTTAGTTTATGAAATTTAGTGGCTGATGCAAGCACTTCTTCAATGGCAGTATTATGATCGATGACAGATGACAATATGGATTTGGCAGGTTGAAACCGGCTGATCAATGAACGGATCGTTTCTACCGAATCATCCGGCAACACTTCCGCTTCTTTCAATTCTGACTCATGAAAGACCGCTACTTTCTTCCTCGTGTTGCCAAAATCGAAGCAAAGGGTTGTTGACATTGAATTATCTTAATGTATAAAGCGAGGCTGATCAGGAATTAACTTCTTTTGCTTCTATTCCAATATGCCAGAGTGTGTCGGCACTTAAATCCAGTTCATACTCCGGCCACTCAACATAGTTTTTGCGATTTTGAATTTGGGAAAATGCTATTGGATTTAATAAAGGTTTAAACGCCTCTCCTTTCAGATAAGGAAATGCATCTGCAATTTTTATACTGCCGTCAGAAAAACTGCACAGCAATTTAAAATCATTCATTGGTTGTATTGAAA
>JBEBIF010000665.1:0-1470 GCA_040080515.1 Chitinophagaceae bacterium
TATACTTATCCAGCTCTGAATTGGCGGGTATATCATCCAGCGCCGTAACGAGATTGTATTTAAACTCATCATTACGTTTTAAGGCGCTGACTACCGCTTCAAAAGTTGGATATTTTGATTGGGCATCTCCCTTAATAAGATATTTCAAAGGTTCTCCGGCAAAAGCCCGTTTTGCCTCCATAACCCAATAATATAATTCATTATTGGCTGAGTCCAATATCGGAATTCCCGGCTGGGTAAGTTTGTTCTGTTCTTCAGCAGGCATACCTAGCAGTTGCTTTAAATTTCCCAAAGAAACACCTACCGCAAAAGTTTTTTTGTAATTAGCCATTTCCGCATTTGACAAACCAAGTGCCCGGCTGCTGTTGATCCCCTTGATGATCGCATCATATTTAGCAGGGTCTTTTTCTGATAAAACAGAGAAAAAGACCCGGTTGGACGAGTCAACAATAATCATTACAGCATTGCTTTCGGGCAGCATCTGAGAATTCACAGACCCCGGAGTAGTGATCTCTACGGGTTCCGGTGGTTTGAATTTGGTAGCCAGCATGAAAAAGGAAAGGATCAGAAAGGCGACATCCACAAATGGCGTCATGTCCGTATCTGTGCTCTTCCTTGGTAACTTAACACTTGGCATGTTTACAATAGTTTAGAATTGAGATGAATAGGTTTCAAATTTCCATAAATAAACCCTGCTTTTACAGGATTATTTATACAAGGAGGCAAAACTCTGGGTCAGAGTAAAACCTGATTCATCAATGCCGTACGTTATAGAGTCAATTTTAGTAGTGAATACGTTGTACATAATAAGAGCAAAAGCAGAGGTACCGATACCTAATGCAGTATTATATAAAGCTTCAGAAATACCTACCGCCAGTTTTGCGGCGGCACCGGCACCACCTTCCTCACCGAGGGCAGAGAAAGATTTGATCATACCGATTACAGTACCCAAAAGGGCAATCAACGTACCTACAGAAGTAATGGTTGAAAGAAATACCAGGTTCTTCTGCAGCATCGGTAGTTCAAGAGCCGTAGCTTCTTCCACTTCTTTTTGAATAGCGATCACTTTCTGATCAGTACCCATTCCACCTTCGCTGATCATTTCTTTGTAACGGCGGAGACCTGCTTTCATTACATTACCCACAGAACCTCTTTGTTTATCACACTCAGACAAAGCTGCATCTACATTGCGGTTGGCAAGATGATATTGCACTTTGCGGATAAAATCAGAGATAGAACCATTACCCAATGCCTTGCGGATGGTCAGATATCTCTCAATAGAGAAAACGATCACCATCAGGAACATACCGATCAGGAACGGAATGATGATACCACCTTCATACATCCTGTGAAGGGCATCTTTGGGACCTTTATGTTCTGGCCAGAATCCGCCGCTTTTGGATGGGTTTTCAAATCCATCTGCTGCTCCCATAATAAAACGCCAGATGATATAACCGGCAATAATACAAA
>JBEBIF010000666.1:0-1469 GCA_040080515.1 Chitinophagaceae bacterium
TTTGAATTGTTTGCATAATCGTTTTCATCAAAGCCGGGGAGCGGGATGGTTTCCTTGCGGGCAAAACATAATGCCCTGTAAGCAAATATTCTTTCTGCATCAATCATATGCTGGAACACTTCTTTAATGGTCCACTTGCCTTTGGCATAACGGTAATTTCTTTTTTCAGCAGGCAATTTCTTTAAAAACTGAGTGAATGAAACAGTTTGTCTTTGCATGGCTTTGAGCAAGTCGTTTTCCTGTACCTGGCGGATATAGTTGTGATACCATTCCGGTACCCGGGAAAAATCAGGACGGGGCATTGTATTTTTATTGTTTTGGTTTGCTGTTGAGCGGGGCACCTACTGCAATATCACATCGATGTCCGGGTTTACCGTGTTCAGGGTTCATGCCTTCTGCAACTACCGTGGGTGCTGTTGTAATAGTTGGCGGAGTCATTTTCTGTGCTTCGGAAATATATGTTTTTTGCGGAGTTGTTGACACGGCAGGTTGCTGAACAACGGTTGGTTGCTGGACAGGTTTGCTATTTAATGGGGCACCAACAGCAATATCGCAGCGATGACCGGGCTGTCCATGTGCAGGGTTTAGCCCGGTAGCGGTGGTGGTTTGAACAGGGTTTGTTTTTGTAACTACGGGTGATGCAATGGTTTGGGTCTTACTCGTGTTGTTGATAGCTGCTGGTTGCTGTGCAACGGCTGGTGCACTGTTTAATGGTGCGCCAACGGCAATATCGCAACGATGACCTGGCTGTCCATGTGCAGGGTTTAGTCCTGCGGTTGTTGCAGCCGTGCTGATGGGTTGCTGTTTTGTATTATTTGCATTAATAACCGGGGCTACTGGTCTGGCTGAGGTTGCAGGACTATTTTGTGTAGTGGTTACAGTATTATTTTGTGGGGTAGGGGTTGCACTGTTATTGACTGGAAAGACAAGGGGCTGTGATTCTGTTTGTTGTTCTGCTGATTCGCTACCACATCCTGTTAATAATGCGGTGGTTACCAATAGGGCGGCGGTAAAGTTTATATATTTCATGTTTTTTGTATTAAGGGTAATGATGCTGGTAGAGTTGCAAAATACTCAACTTTTTCAATATTTTATAGAGTGATAAGAAAACAAAACCCCGGAGGAATCCGGGGTTTATCAAATAGGTTACTGTGTTTTTATCCGTTCACTTTTGGCTTCACGGTAGATTTAACCGGTTTTACCGGTGCTGATTTCCTTTCGCCTTTGATTGTGGAGGCCAGTTTAATGGCTTCTAAGGCATTGACAAGGCCGCCGGATTTACTAATGTCGGAAAGCGACACGAGTTTGCCGGTACCGGGAGTTTTTACTTTCTCGGTAAGATTGCCTGCTGATTTTTCAATGACCATTTTTACCTGTGCCGCACTGAGGTTGGGATAGTATTCTAAAATGAAAGCAGCCAAACCTGCCACTACCGGGGATGCCATGCTGGTACCCTGCAGATTCTGGTA
>JBEBIF010000667.1:0-1467 GCA_040080515.1 Chitinophagaceae bacterium
TTTGCTGAAACGCGGTACTGGTGAGACCATTTTATATGCGCAGCTTGTAAACATTGTTATTGCTGCGGTGTTTTTCTTTCTCGTGCCCTATGTTGGGATTCAGCCTAAAACAAATTTGGCTATATATCTCTTGCTTTCTTCTGCGCTCGTCATACTGTGGCGTATATATATTGTTCCCAAAATACGATCTGAACGTCGCCAAGAGGCGATTTTAGTGGGGAGTGGAGCTACTTTTGATGAACTATATCGTGAGGTGAGTATGAATGATCGGTATCCATTTATTTTTATTGAGCATCTTCGTCTCGCTCGTGCGCACAAAGATGCTGTTCGGAATTCGATCCTTACTCAAATACATGAACGTGGTGTAACACTTATTGTTGTTGATATTAGTGGGCGGTCAGTCGAGGAACTTTTTCCTGAGTGGTATGATCTCATGCAGAACGGGATACGATTTGTGGATGCAAGTGAGCTCTATGAACAACTTTTTGATCGCGTACCGCTGCCTCTCCTTGAGTACAGTTGGTTTATGCACCATGCGTTTACGCCACAAGCGGTCGCCTATGGTGTTGCAAAACGTGTTGTTGATATAGGTATAGCGGTCGTACTTGGTGTGGTGTCACTTGCAGTATTTCCATTTGTAGCACTTGCAATTCGACTTGATGACCGTGGTCCAATCTTTTTTACTCATGCGCGTGTAGGAATGAATAACAAAATTATTCATATTTATAAATTTAGGAGTATGAGTATTCACGTGAAGGAACATATAACTAAAGTTGGTGCAGTACTTCGAAAGTATCGCATTGATGAACTTCCACAACTTTGGAATGTTATTCGTGGAGATCTATCCATGATTGGACCACGACCTGAGTCTCCTCATCTGGTGGAAGGGTATGCAAAGGAAATTCCATATTACGCCACGCGTCACATAGTACAGCCAGGGCTTTCTGGTTGGGCGCAGATCAATGAATATGATGCACCAAAGCGAGATGTTCTGGATGTAGAACGCACAAAGAAAAAACTCGCGTGTGATCTATATTATGTGAAAAATCGTTCGTTCCTACTCGACATCACTATTGCTCTTAAAACAATTCGTGCCATTGTGTCACGGAGCGGTACCTAGCATAATTCATTCATCATGTTGTTATTTACTGGAGTAAAGGTGGTGGTAACGGGCGGTGCTGGTTTTGTGGGTTCCCACCTTGTGGAGGCTCTTTTGAAAGAGGGAGCTACGGTTGTAGTACTTGACGATTTTTCTACAGGAAAAAAGGAGAATATTGAGCATATACTTCCTCAGATAAAGTTAGTTGAGGGGAGTGTTCTCAATGAAAGAATATTGAGAAAGGCATTTCATGGTGCACAGTATGTAGTCCATCTCGCTACAACTACATCGGTTTCTCAGTCTGTTGATGATCCCATACAAAGTCACGAAGCAAATGTAACAGGAACCCTGAAGGTGCTGTATGTTGC
>JBEBIF010000180.1:0-7023 GCA_040080515.1 Chitinophagaceae bacterium
ATATGCAGGTATGTGGTACCGGGTACGCCGTGCCTGGAAGTTTGAAGAAAGCGGAAAGACCAGCGGTATCTATAAAAGCAGCGATGGTGGCGACACCTGGAAATTAGTTTCCGGTCCCGGTTCCGGGTTTATGACAGGCGATAAAGTGGGCCGTATCGGCTTAGCTGTATATCCGAAGCAACCGAATATCGTTTGGGCAGTAGTAGACAACAACACTCCAAAACTTGTAGTAAAGAAAGATAATGACACCCTTTATAAAAAAGATGATTTTAAGAACATAACCAAAGAAGGTTTTGCAGCATTAAAGAACAACCTGCTGGATACATTCCTGAAAAAAAGCGGCTTCCCCCGCAAGTACACTGCAAAGAATGTAAAGGAAATGGTAGCTGCAGATAAAGTAAAACCAACGTCATTGTGGGATTACCTTGACAGTGATGATGGTTTTCAAAATACCGGTATCGCCGGCTGCGAAGTATATAAAAGTGAGGACGGTGGCAACAGCTGGAAAAAAGCGAACACTAAACCTATTTCGATCTTCAACACCTATGGCTATTATTTTGCCAAGATATACACCTCACATTACAATGCGGATAAAGTGTTTATCATGGGGTTTAATGCAATGGTTTCAAAAGACGGTGGCAGCACTTTTAAGAATATTGACAAAGGCAATGTGCATGCTGATCACCATGCCTTATGGGTAAACCCAAAAAGGGATTCTCATATCATCAATGGTAATGATGGTGGCACCAATATCAGTTATGATGATGGCGCCAACTGGTTTAAAGCCAATACCCCTGCGGTAGGACAATACTATGCCATTACAGTGGATGATGCCAAACCCTATAATGTATATGGCGGCCTGCAGGATAATGGCAGCTGGTGGGGCCCTTCCACTCATAAAGAAGATATCGGCTGGATCGACAACGGACAGTACGGGTACAGGGCTATTAATGGTGGTGATGGTATGCAGGCCCAGGTAGATACCCGGGATAATGCCACCGTGTACTCCGGATCGCAATTCGGTGTATATGGCCGTTATAATAAAGAAAGAAGAGGTTCCCAAAAGTTTCTCCGGCCACAGCATGAGCTTGGAGAAAAACCGCTTCGCTTTAATTGGCAAACACCCATTTTATTAAGTAAGCATAACCAGGATGTATTGTTTTATGGAAGTAACCGGTTGTATCGTTCTCTGAATAAAGGAGATACACTGATACCTATGAGTGGTGACCTTACAAATGGAAGAGTGCCTGGTAATGTTCCGTATGGCACCATTACCACTATTTCAGAATCACCACTACGTTTTGGGCTGATCTATACCGGTACGGATGATGGCAATGTACATCGCTCTTATGATGGTGGGTACAGTTGGGAACAGCTGAATCAGGCAGCAACAACGACACCGGTAAAGAAAGGGGCTAAACTCCCGGCTGCCGATTCAAAACTCCAGACCAGCAAACTTTGGGTAAGCCGTGTCACTGCTTCGCAGCACAAAGAAGGAAGAGTGTATGTTTCATTAAACGGTTATCGCTTCGACAACTTCGTCCCTTATTTATATGCAAGTGATGATTATGGAATGACCTGGAGAAATATCGGTAAAGACCTGCCGATGGAACCCATCAATGTGGTGCGGGAAGATCCAAAGAACGATAGTATCCTGTATGTGGGCACCGATGGCGGTGTATATGTAAGTTTTGACCAGGGCAATAGTTTTATGTTGTGGAATGCCGGCATGCCCAAATCTGTTCCCGTACATGATATTGCCATTCAGCAAAAAGAGAATGAGATTGTTTTAGGTACCCACGGACGCAGTTTGTATGTAGCCAAACTGGATGATGTGCAGCAACTGAAAAAAGACGCTGACTGGATGAATAAGAAACCAAAGCCAAAAAAACCCGAAAAACCGGATGATGACGATGATGATGCTTCACCGGAGAAAAACTGACCATTGATCCGATAAAGTAAAAAGCCAATAACAAGCTGCTTGTTATTGGCTTTTTTTATCACAGATCCGGGGGATATTAAACCGCTGTCCTGGAAGAATCGGGTCTGAAACGAAACTACTTCATTTATTTCTTCTTTCTCCTGAACAAGATCACCAGTAAAACAATCACCAGCAGTGCACCACCACCGATATAATAATACATTTTCATATCAGTAGGTTCTTTGTCCAGCCCTTTTTCAATATTCCGTTCTGTATCTTTTATCATCTTGGAAATAAAAGGAAAAGAAGGGTTCATATCTTTTACTTCATTGAATTTGACCAGGGCTTTCTTATAGCGGGCCTTATCAAAAAAATCCATGGCCTCTTCATAGGCCAGGGAGATATCACTCATCTCCGGATCTACTTTCATTTTATCAATGAACTCAAAAACAATAGTGCTTGGTACAATAAAATTCATTCCCTGCACTTCAGCATTCCGCTGGTAATCTATACTGCCAAAAGTGGCCAGTCCGATCACTTCTCCATATTCATTCATCACCGGGCCACCGCTGTTGCCATGTGTGATGGAAGCATCAGTTTGCAATACCTCCCAGCCATCTTTCATATTTTTTTTGGCGCTTACCAGTCCTCTTGTCAGTGACGCTTCTGAAATGGATTCTTCTGATATTAAAGGGTGAAATGTAGCTACCGCCGGATAACCCAATACATACACCTGGTCTCCTACTCTCATCTCCTTATCATTACCAATACGGATAGTAGGATAGGTATGCTTTTGAGAAAGTTTGAGGATAGCAACATCTTTTCCGGGTATCGGCTGACCCTGTGTAACCAATTTCGCCGGTATGACCATCGGAACGATCTTTCCTTTATCACCGGAGATGCCCATCACCACACTAAACTCTTTCTTGATATCACTCACTTCCATGGTTTGAGAAAAATACCAGCTATTAGCATCTGTCAATGCTTTGGCCTCATCTTCGGTCAATTTGCGGCCCATGGAGCCTTCAATTTCCTTTGCATCATTCGCCAGTATTTCCTGGAAGGCCTGCTGTGCAAAATTCTTTTTTGTTTCCTCATCATTTTCATCCACCACATGCGCATTGGTGATCACATATCCATCCGGTGTAACAATAAAGCCGGAACCGACCATAGTAATATCAAGGTCCTTACTTACTGTCTTTGTCCCCTTCATCATATACTTATCGATGTTGGCACAAAATATCCGGATATAATAATTCCAGAAAAGATCGGTGGTGAATTTGCCTTCCGCTTCTAACTGCTGTTTTACTTCCACGGCAAGATTTTCTATGGCAGTTTGGTCAAATTCTGGCTCTAAGGCTGAGACAGTTCCTCTAAAGGTTGCCTGTATCATGACCGTGCCGGGTTTGTTACGCTCCGCTATTTGTACGGGAGATAGTCCGCCGGACTGTTGTGCAAAAGAGATGATACTAAGAAAGAGAACGACGATGAAAAGGAGCTTCTTCATTTCGGGAGGTTTTGGTTGGGTTAAAGATAGATTATCAGCACCAAAATCCATACAGGTATAATTGCCTATCCCGTGCTGTTTCTATATTAAAATACTTTAAACCGCTCGAAACAGGCCTTCTCCAACATTTCCCGGTCGTCCGGATGGGCGATCTCAATAAGTGATTTGGCCCGCTGACGCAGATTTTTACCAAATAAATAAGCGGTTCCATACTCTGTCACTACATAATGAATATGACCACGGGTAGTAACGACGCCAGCACCGGGCTTCAGAAACGGCACAATACGGTTCACCCCTTTTAGTGTGCGGCTGGTCAATGCAATGATCGGTTTGCCTCCATCGCTAAGCGCAGCGCCCCGCATAAAGTCCATTTGACCACCAATACCGCTGTATTGTATGCAGCCAATGGAATCGGCACATACCTGGCCGGTAATATCCACTTCAATGGCACTATTGATGGCTACCACTTTGGGGTTGCGCCGGATCACATGCGGATCATTTACATAATCAATGTCCAGGAAAACAAAGGCAGGGTTATCATCTACATAATCATATAAACGGCGGGTGCCTACAGCAAACCCGGTTACTGTTTTATTAGGGTGAATTCTTTTTTTGGAATTATTGATCACATCATTATCAAACAAGTCAATGATACCATCACTGCACATTTCTGTATGTACACCCAGGTTCTTATGATTGCCCAGCGATTTCAGCACCGCATCAGGTATGGTACCGATACCCATCTGTAAAGTACTCCCGTCTTCAATCATTCCGGCGATCAGTTTTCCGATCTTTAGTTCCTCCGGACCCACTTTTGAACCATAATCAACCTCGGGCAGTTCTTCTTCATGATAAACCATTGCCGTAAACCGCTTGGTGTGAATCTGGCTGTCGCCATGTGTACGGGGCACCTTTGGATTTACCTGCGCAATGATATGTGTAGCGGTATTTACAGCGCTGCGGGCCACATCCACAGACACGCCTAAAGAACAATATCCATGAATATCGGGAGGAGAAACCTGCACCAGTGCCACATCAATATGCATTTGTTTGCGGAACAGGTCAGGAATGTCGCTTAAGAATACAGGGATAAAATCTGCCCGGCCTTCATTCACTGCTTTGCGAACTGATTCAGAAACAAACATGCAGTTGATATGAAAGGAATCAGCGTATTGTGGTTTATCCAGTTCTATATCGCCTTGTACGGTGATAAAGGTAAGCTCCACATCACGCAGCGCCGGGGCCAGTTTTGCCAGTTCCCTTAAAAGATATAGCGGGGTTTGTGCACTACCCTGTACAAATACCCGGTTCCCGGACCGGATAACAGACAAGGCTTCTTCAGCAGATTTATATGCTACGGGTAATTTCATGCCGCAAAGCTATTGGTAATAAATCACCAGTTAATGATTTTACTTATTGCAAGGATTGATTAGCGTCAGCTGAATTACTGAGTAATCAACCAGTCTAAGGCCAGTTCATAGCCTTTAAGTCCAAGTCCGACAATGCTCCCAACAGCTTTTCCGCTTACATGAGATAATTTCCGGAACTCTTCCCTTGCATGCACATTGGAGATATGTACTTCCACCACAGGAGTTTTGATGGCAGCGATAGCATCACCAATAGCTACAGAAGTATGGGTGTAGCCTCCCGGGTTGAAAACGATACCATCACGATCGAATCCCACCCTTTGCAATTCGTCAATGAGTTCTCCCTCCACATTGCTTTGAAAGTAACTGATCTCGACAGCGGGGTATTTCTCTTTAAGTGACTCAAGGAATTTTCCAAAAGAGATATTGCCATAGATATCCGTTTCTCTTTTGCCAAGAAGATTTAAGTTGGGGCCGTTGATGATGGCGATTTTCATATCCCGAATGTAAATTAAAAATTGGAGTTCTGTTACTGGAAGGATTAAACACAGAATAACAGAGAATTTTGAGTTACGCTGAGGAATTACTCAACTCCGTGTTACTCTTTTACTCAGTGCCTCTGTGTTGAAATTGTATTAGTTCTTCTGGTCTTTGATCAGTTGAATGAACTCATCAAACAAATACCTGGAATCATGCGGCCCCGGTGTGGCTTCCGGGTGATATTGTACGGAGAAAGCAGGTTTCCCTTTTACCCTGATGCCTTCAATGGACTGATCATTTAGGTTCAAATGGGTGATTTCTACATGACTGGCTTTCTTCACTGCTTCCGTGTCCACCCCGAACCCGTGATTCTGGGTAGTGATCTCAGACCGACCTGAAATAACATTCTTAACCGGGTGGTTCAACCCCCTGTGACCATGATGCATTTTAAAAGTAGGTATATCATTGGCCAGGGCCAGCAGCTGGTGCCCGAGGCAAATACCAAATACCGGTTTTTCTTCTTTCAGTATCTGTTTCAATGTAGTAATGGCATATTCCATCGGTGCCGGATCACCGGGCCCGTTGGAAATAAAATAACCATGCGGCTGAAACTGGTTGACCTCATCCAGTTTTGTTTTAGCAGGAAATACTTTTACATAGGCGCCTCTTTCCACCATACACTTCAGTATATTTCTTTTCACACCATAATCCATCACCGCAATTCGTATCGCTGCATTTTTGTCTCCCAGTTCGTAAGCTTCCTTAGTACTCACTTTGGAAGCCAGTTCCAGGCCATCCATGTTGGGCACTTCAGCCAATTTCTTTTTCAGCAGTTCGATATCTGTCGTTTCAGAAGAGATAATGCAGTTCATCGCTCCCTTCGTTCTGATATGTGCCACCAATGCCCTGGTATCCACCCCTTCTATCGACACGATCTTATTAGCCTTAAGGTATTCATTCAGCGACCCGTTAGCCATCTTTCTTGAATATTGGTCTTCCAGGTTCCGGCCGATCAATCCGTTGATCTTCACACTGTCTGATTCAACATCTGCTTCCTTTACTCCATAATTACCAATATGCGCACTGTTCATGATCAGTATCTGTCCAAAATAACTGGGATCTGTAAAGACTTCCTGGTAGCCGGTCATTCCGGTATTGAAACATATCTCGCCAGTGGTGGTACCAATTGCGCCAAAGGCTTTTCCATGGGCCATAGTACCATCAGCTAGCAATAAAACAGCGGGAATAGATTTTTCAGGCATATTTAGTTGGGTTTCTGTAAAAACAAATTGGGCAAAAGTAAGGGAAACTGACGAAGTCCGAAAGTCGGGAAGACAGAAAAGACGGGAAGTCGGGAAGAAAGTTAACTACTGGCAGAAATTGTCTTTCGGACTTGCTGACTTCCCGACTTACTGACTATTTTCCCCTTTTTCCCAACAAGAACTTCTCCCTAATCACATCCTGCACATTCACCCCGCTGATCTTGCTTTCGAGCCAGGAGATGACATCGAGATAAACAAAAGCACGGGTTTCCAGCTGATTGCCTTCATACTTCTTCAGTTGGGCCAGCAGTTTTTCAAATTCTGGTTTTAACGCATGAGCACCTACATGAAAAGAACGGCGCAGAAATGCAAACACTTCTTCTTCCACCTTACTCAGGTTTTCCATTTTGGCCATGTAGCGGTAAACGGATTTGATCAGGTATTCCAGCAGGTCAAAATTGCCCAGCTCATAATGTGCGATCTGTC
>JBEBIF010000668.1:0-1463 GCA_040080515.1 Chitinophagaceae bacterium
GGTTGGCAATATGTCGGGGCGACAAATATATGCTCATCCGCCGCGGCGGGATCGCTATCCGGCTTCAGTTCCAGCCGGCGAATAACGCCGAGCAATAGGATAAACAATGAACTTTTATTTATAAATTTAGCAGTGGTTACGGGCGGACGGAATTCTATTTCCCCACCTTCGGTAATATCTGCCCGTTATAGCTTCTCAACCTCTACCCCTCTCAAATCCTTCAACTTAGTAAGCACTGCATCCAATTTATTCTTCGGCACTCCCATCTCCAGTATACAAAACAATTGCACCCGATAGCTATCGGGATTCTGCTTCAATTGTACACAAGCAAACTGTTTTACCACCTTCATCACCTCATTCATTTGTGTATAATCAAATCGCAGGCGGTAATTGATCAAAACAGGCTTTTGTATAACGGAGTTGGCCTGTAAAGCCAGAGCAGCAGCCGTTTTATACGAATTGATCAAACCCGGCACACCCAATAAAGTGCCGCCAAAATAACGCACAACAATAATCAGCACATTGGTCAACTGTTTGCTGTCTATTTGTCCCAATATTGGCCTGCCGGCTGTACCAGAGGGTTCGCCATCATCACTTACTCTGTAAGTTATGCCATCCAAACCAATACGGTAAGCAAAACAATGATGCGCTGCTTTGGAATGTTCTTTCTTTAATGCAGCCCGTTTTTCTTTAAACTCACTCACATCAGCAATGGGAAAAGCATAGGCAATAAATTTGCTACCCCGGTCTTTAAACTCAGCGACGGAAGGTTTTTCAATTGTACTGTAGTGAGAGTCCGGAGTCATAGTCGTGAGCCTGCCTACCGGCAGGCAGGTCAGGAGTGTTTCGGTTTGTATATTTCTATTGTATCTGAAAGAAATTTTTGCTCATAAATATCTTTGCTGCCATTTAGCACAGGTGCATTAAGGCCATTCTTATTTATTAAACCTTCATTCTTAATTATCCTCACCTCATCCCAAATCCTTTCATCAATAAAAGATTGCAGGAGTTTTGCTCCTCCTTCCACCAGCACAGTTTGAATTTTTAGCTGGTACAACGCATTTATGAGTTCCTGGGTAAGATTCTTGCCATTTGCCAGTTTATAATAAACAAGATTTCCCTTCTCTTCCTGCCTGACTGAATTAAAAATGATTGTCCTTACTTCCCCATTGAAAACCTTCAGTGAAACTGGAAGCCGCAGATCCATATCCATTACTAATCGAACAGGTGAAGGGCCGGGCCATAATCTTGTTGTCAGTTCAGGATTATCAAGCATTGCCGTATTTGTTCCAATCAATATCGCAGCCTCCTCACTTCTCCATTTATGCACAAGCCTGTTTGTATATTCATTACTGATTAGCAATCTTCCAACAACAGAGTCTCCGGAAGTCCTCCCTTCGGGAGGATTCAGGTGGGCTATCTTTCCATCCGCTGTCTGCGCCCATTTTAAAATAATATACGGT
>JBEBIF010000669.1:0-1462 GCA_040080515.1 Chitinophagaceae bacterium
AGAGCATCGGGACAGTCTTGTTGTTTTTGGCAATTATGATTTTCATTAGCATCGATCAGGTAGCAGCGTTTGTGTTGCCCGACACCGGTCAGACTGTATTAGTGGATAGCGGGTCTGAATGGAGATACTTGGATATCGAGCAAGCCGGATGGACGGTCACCAGTTTTGATGACTCACAATGGAGTATAGGTATCACTCCGTTTAATGACCATTCAATTAGCGGTTGGTGTGGTTATAGTGCTGCTGGAACAAATTGGCCTATCAATACATCCTTATACCTAAGAAAGAACATAGCCGTAGCGCAAGCAAGCGACCTAACATTAAAGATCGCAATAGATAATGATTTGATCCTCTATTTTGATGGCAACGAAGTCGTGACCATAATTAGCGATGGATGTGCTTATGAATGGCAATACCAATACAATATTCCAGCTATTACGGCGGGCGTTCATACAATTTCGGTAAAAATCACAGATAGAGGAGACACCAGCTATTTTAACCTAGGGGTGTCACAGGAATTTGTCTCTCCGCCACGCTCCCTTACTGTTACTCTCGATCCACAAGAAGGCGGAACCATCACTAGTGTTCCAGAGGGACTTATCTGTTCCGGAAACACTTGTACTGGATCATTTCCACAAGGGACTTTAGCGACTCTCACGGCTAACCCAATCAATGGATGGTTATTTGTCCACTGGGATGACGGGACTATTTGTTCTCCAGAAAATCCACACACAATCGTGATGGATGAGGACAAGGCGATAAACGCGGTGTTTGCTTCAGCAGAAAAAAAGACCGGAGCAGTTATTTTTGTTGACGGAATCCAAATTTTTCAGATATTGTTTGACCCATTGTCTATTTGGCCGGGCAATTACTCTCAGTATTTGGTCGAAAGCATTGATGACGAGGACAGATTATCATTTAACAAAAGAAACGAGTCGATAACACCTTTCATATGGGCTAACACTACGAATGATACTGGAGCAATTAGCAGATTGTCGGAGTTATTGGAAAGCTGGACGCGTGTAACAAAAATTACCCATGGACCGCTAATCGTTGCATCTCATAGTTGGGGAACGCTCCTAGCCTACCTTGCTATTACCAATAACACAAACGTTCATGTGGATAAGTTTATAACGATGGGTTCTCCATTGAATGCAAATCTGCTGGTGAGTATGTATTCAAATGAATGGCTCAAGGCGTTTGACTTACTATCGCTTCCACGACCATCCAATGTGGACAAGTGGCATAATTATTGGGCGAAATGCGATCCGATATCTGCTAGTATTCCAAGCGCGGACAAAAACTATAAGATTAATACGAGCTACCGCGATGCCTGGGGCATATATCCCACTTGTCATGGAGCATATTTTGAAGACGATGCGGTTTGGGGCAATATCCTGAATGATGCAAATAAAAAATAAAAAGTATCTGTAATTATGTTTTGTGGATAGCAATCCAAAAC
>JBEBIF010000670.1:0-1462 GCA_040080515.1 Chitinophagaceae bacterium
CATGCATCGTCGCCAAAATACATGCATCCCTGCATCTAAAACATGCACCGTTGCAGAAAAATAGGCACCGTTGCAGAAATACGGCGGGTTTTTGCTTTATACATACAAAAAAAATTGCGGAGCAACAGCCCCGCAATTCATTAATCAGAAATAGCTTAAATTCTTAGAATACGATCGTTCCTTCTTTGTAGCCATTGGTTTGCTGCTGCACTTTTATCTGCACCTTCTTTTTTGCAGCCAATGATTGTTCCAGCTTTTCCCGGATATCAGAATACACACTGATCGGGTAGTAAATGGTTATCATTCCGGCTGTTTCCTGCACGGCATACGGCATACTGGTATTCTCGGAATAAAACACCAGTTGAAAAGTGTTTGTCTTGCTGGTGGTGGTAAGGGCCACTGTAATTTGCAGTTTGTGCTTATAGCTATCAGGAGATCCGTCGGAAGTGTTGGAAGCGGTAAATGAAGAAACACCGGCACCCGTTACATCCACCGTGCTGGATTTGTTTTCTGTGGGGTTTTCCGGTTTAAAGCTTCTTTTTAATGCTTTACCATCAACCACCACTGTGTTGGCATCTGAAAAACCGGTCTCAGACTTCTGGGCCAGAACTGCGGATGAGAATGCCATACATCCTGCAACGAGTAAAAGAAAGTTCTTTTTCATAATAAATTTAATTGAAACAAATTTTGATAAAATAAGAGGGCAAAACTATTGATAATTTCCGGGAATATTATTAAAACATTTATTGGGTAGTGGCTCAGTTTTAAAACCGTTTGTCTTTAATGTGCTTGAACCACATAGAGATATAGATACATAGAAATACACACAACTTGTCCCGGCCATCCGGGATAGAATATCTATGTGGCTGCCTATGTTCCTATATATCTATGTGGTTCAAATTATTTCAAACTGAGACACTGCCTTTATTGAGAATACTATGATGGATCCGGCCTGTTTGCCTGTAGCAGAACCGCAATGATCATTACCTGTTCACCACCACTTTACTTTCCAGTAATGTTTTGCGGACAATTTTTTCATTGGCCCCTTTCGCATTTATCAGCTGCAGCAGAATAGTAGTGGCGATCTCTGCCTGCTGGTAAGGGAATTGTTCTACAGAAGCTATTGGCGGCTCATCCAGGTAACTGGTCACCGGCAGGTTGGCGTAGCTTACAAAACAAATGTCTTTATTGATCTTTAATCCCCTGTTCCGGCTATACTTTATCGCATCCAGCGCCACATAATCATTAAAGGCGATCACTGCTGTGGGGGGATTCTTTAACGCCAGCAATTTATGCATGGCCTCTTCTGTCTTCTTTTTACTCAGATCGGTTGAAACGATCAGCGATGGGTCCGCTTTCAGGTGATGTTTTTTTAAACCCTCCAGGTATCCTTCCAGCCGTTGGCGGGATTGAACAATGGAATCGGGCCCTTTAATAAATCCGATTTGCCGGTGATTAGTAC
>JBEBIF010000671.1:0-1461 GCA_040080515.1 Chitinophagaceae bacterium
ATACATGATACCGTGCTGATAGCAGCCGCCTTTTGCATGTTCAACCGGTATGTGGACGGGCTGAACACCTGGGCACCAACAGACAGGCAGGTGTATGTACAACGGGCGCCGATGCGGGCAGCAGAGGGATACCTTGATTTTGATTTATATAAGTGATCATTTAAAAACGGTCTTTATGAAAAAATATTTCTGGCTGGGCTTTCTTGGATTCTTTCTATTTGAAATAGTCAATGTGTATTTTATCATGCCTATGCCGGGCAGTCAGCGGATGAATAGTATTGGCATCGCTTATTTTTTATACAAATGGCGCTGGATATTCAGAGGCTTGTTTGGATTATTGATAATAGTTGGCCTGTTCCGGTCAAACTGGAAAAGAAAATGGGTGCCGGCAATACCTTTGCTGCTGCTGGCAGGCGTTGGATACATGGCCAATTTCAAAATGGCCGCTGATGCGATGTTCAGGCAACCAAAGCAATTGATGCTGACCAGTGCAGGTAACAATAAGGTGGACCCTAACCGGTTGGTGATCGGCGTTTCCATTAATGGAGAAGCAAAAGCATATCCCATTCAGTTCCTGGGATATCATCATCATATCCAGGATGTTGTTGGCGGCAAACCGGTATTAGTAACCTATTGTACCGTATGCAGAACAGGGAGGGTATTTGAACCCATTGTAAATGGAAAGAAAGAAACATTCCGGCTGGTGGGTATGGACCATTTCAATGCCATGCTGGAAGATGCTACTACCAAAAGCTGGTGGAGACAAGCTAACGGTGAAGCCATAAGCGGTAAACTGAAAGGACAAAAACTGGCAGAAGTGTACAGCACTCAAACTTCACTGGCAAAATGGCTGCTGCTGAATCCTAACTCGCTGATCATGCAGGCTGATCCTGCCTTCACAAGATCATATGACAGCACCCTGAAATATGAAAGCGGCCTTAGCAGGAACAGTCTCACAGGAACAGACAGCCTTTCCTGGAAAGATAAATCATGGGTGATTGGCGTTAAGTCGGGTAAGGAGAAGAAAGCATACGACTGGAACAGGCTAAAGGCGGAGCGTATCATACATGATAATCTTAATAACATCTTTTTTGCACTGGTACTTGCGTCAGATGATAAAAGCTTTTTTGCTCTCGAAGTGCCGGGAGCTGAAAAACTGTTATTGAAAAATGATACGTTGCTATCAGGCACCAAACATTTTTTACTGAATGGTAAAGGAATTGACACAGCGTACAATTTGAAGCCAATTCCGGCATACCAGGAATTCTGGCATAGCTGGCGCACTTTTAACCCGGATACAAAGAAGTAGGAAGTTTAATTTTAGAGGGCATAAAATATTATCTTTAGCTGCTTGTTCGTTTTGATCGATGCTAAAACACTAACAAATGCAGCAAAGTACACTGAAAAAACTCTCCGAGGTCCTTGGCATAAGTATTTCCACCGTTTCCCGTGCACTGAAAG
>JBEBIF010000672.1:0-1457 GCA_040080515.1 Chitinophagaceae bacterium
GTTACAAATCCTGTTGCATACCTTGAAACTGCTGTTGTATTGATGGCAGTGGTTAGCCAAACAATACTGGTAGTGCCGGCAGGTACCGGTGTCGCCGGGGGGGCAGTTTTATACAACGAGTTATAGAACAGACCTCCTATATTATTATTATCTGATGCAGTACTGCTGTAATAAAACATTCTGACAGGTAATGCAGTAGTCAGGCAATAGGATGGATATGCGGCCATGTAAGTTGGATTGACCATGGCAGCGTTTGCTGACATCTTAAGCATGTTTGCCTTTGATTCGGCAAGAGCAGTCGCCAGTAAATTCCAACGGATCAGATCATATTTTCTGATTCCTTCGCCACCTAATTCCAGGGCTCTTTCTCTTACAATAGCTTTAAAGAAATCGGGTTTTGATAAACCACCCGGAATATCAATTTCAGGATCCGGAGTAGCGATGGGTCTGCCATATCCTCTTCTTCTCACCATATTAATTGCGTTGTAAGCGGAAGCAGTAGCTCCGTTCAATTCATTTTCAGCTTCGGCAAACATCAATAGTACATCTGAATAGCGAATGATCTGCCATTTCAAACTAAAATACTGTACAGCGTTAGTGGGGGAAACTACCGGATTAGTAATCCAATCTCTTCTATATTTACCATCACATATAGCTGTGATAGCCTGGCCAATTTTTGTAGAGCCATTTGCTGCCACATTATAAACGGCACAGGTTACATCTCTTCTTGTATCAGCTGAATCAAACAGATAGAAATAATTGGGCAATACATTAACACTTTTATTTCCATTTCCATTTACCGTGGGCCCGTTGTAGTAAGCAAGTTTTGTGTCTTCAACGCCTCCTAATCCGATGGCACTGGCCTGTAACATCAACTCAGCGTTTGGATCATTGACAGCATGAGCATTTACCTGGTCTTTCCATAAAGCTTTGAAGCTGGGATTTAAGGTATGTTGACCCGAATTGATTATATCATTACACTCCGTTCTTGCTATTTGATAGTAAGTAAGATAATCTGATCCCCGTTGCATGGTGCTGTTGCTACGCAATGAAAACCCACCTCTGAATAATGCAATTCTTGCCCTTAAAGCTTTAACGGCTCCCTTAGTAATTCTTTCATCAGGTACATCACCAATTGATGCCAGATCATTTTTCCACGGAACCAATGCTGCAGCTGTTTGTAAATCAGCCAGCAGATGATTATATATTGTATCCCTGTCAATTTTTGAAGGAAAGGGATTTATCAGAATCTGTTTGGCAGCAGGAATAAAGTGTTCGGGAAGATCACCCCAGTTTCTGATTGCTTCTAAATAATACTGGGCTCTTAATGTCAGCGCCTCACCATACATTCTCTGTAATTTCTTTTTTTCCTGATCAGTTCCATTGGTGTACATATCCATTTTGGGGATATTATCAATGCAGATATTGGCAAATTCAACTCCCTGGAATAACTGGTT
>JBEBIF010000181.1:0-6990 GCA_040080515.1 Chitinophagaceae bacterium
GTCCCCAGCCTTCGAAATTCACATCATACTCTTTTATTTTCTTAAAATCTTTCAGTGTATAAACAAAAACCTTTTTTTCTTTATAAGTAAGCTGGTAAACAGTATCGTTTAATATGGTAACCCCTTCGCCAAAATATTGTTTATCCAGGGAGATCTCCTGTTCCGCTTTTCCTGTCTTCAGTTCTATTTTCCTCAGCTTTGAATTTCCATAGTTCCCGGTGCCTTCATACATACTGCCATTGTAGATCAGCAATCCCTGCGTATAAGATGAAGTATCATGCGGGTAGGTAGCTACAATGGAATAGCTCATGCTTTTAGGAGCATTGGGATCAGGTTTGTCAGGTTCAGCATCTTTATTTTTACAGGTACTAAATAGTAATGCTGACAGGGCAATTAAAAGTAGTTGTTTCATCGAACCAGAATTGATTTTGTACAAAAGTAAGTGCTGACACTCTTTTAACCTGTTATACCAATGTGAATTTCAGATAAGTGTGCCAGGGCAGGTGTGATACCAATCGCCACGTTCTAAAGCCCTGCATTCATTTGCTATGGGAAAAATACGATACAAAAACTTCTTGCACAATTGGTTAAATGAATTATATTTGAGAAAGATTCCACCTTGTTCTAAGAATTCCACCCTTTCGAAATCATATCCCTGAGACACCCCCTTTTTATTTTCCTCATTATCCTTACTTAGCAGTGTTGCATTATTAATGCATTAGAATTTCCAATCTCTCCTGAAGACGCCCATGGTTGTTAAAGAATACTGCCATGCCGTAATAATCATACACACTGGAAGCTATGAAGGGAGGATTCACCTTATTTGTAACTGCGGCACTTGCTTTTTCCGGCATATTGAATGCACAGGAAAGATGCGCCAGCCATACTTACCTGCAAGATCAGCTTAGTAATAACCCTGGTTTGGCTGAAAAAATTCAGGCAGCAGAAAAATTTACCCGGCAGCAACCGGCCAGCAGAACTTCTTCAAGAATAGAAAGCACAATTATAAAAATACCTGTCGTGGTACATATCCTGTACCATACTCCGGAACAAAAGATCAGTGATGAGCAGGTTGCCAGCCAGATAGCTGTACTGAATGATTGTTTCAGACGCAGAAATGCAGATACCGCCAATGCTCCGGCAGTATTTCGCCAATTGGCGGCTGATTGTGAAATAGAATTTCAACTGGCTATTTCTGATCCCCGCCGGAGATCCACTTCCGGTATCACCCGCAAATACACCCCCGTGACCAAATGGGGCGCTGATGATAAAATGAAATTTGCTGCTGAAATGGGAACCGATGCCTGGGATACAAAAAGCTACCTGAACATATGGGTGTGCAACCTGGATAAGTTTGCCGGCTATGCCACTTTGCCTGGTACCGATGAAAAGAAAGACGGGTTGGTGATCAGTTTTTCGGCTTTTGGAATTCGTGATGGCAGTTATGGTATGGGTAAAACAGCAGTTCATGAAGCGGGGCATTGGCTGAACCTGAAACATCTTTGGGGTGACGCCTATTGTGGTGATGATGGAGTGACCGACACACCCAAACAGGCCAGTTATACCATCGGCTGCCCAACTGCTATTCGTATTACCTGCGGCAACGGGCCCTATGGTGATATGTACTCGAACTATATGGACTTTACCAGGGAGACCTGTGTTAATATGTTTACACAAGGTCAAAAAGCCAGGATGAGGGGTTTATTTGAACAGGGTGGGCCCCGGCAATCACTTCTCAACTCAAAAGGGTTGGACATTCCTTTGTTCTCCAGTATTCCATTACCGGAAGAAGCGGACCCAAAGTGGCTAAGACCTAATTTGTATCCAAACCCGGCCGGTGTGGAGGTAATGCTAGACCTGAACTATGATATTCGTTGGATCGGGAAAACTATTTTTGTGACCAACCTTCAGGGTCAAAATGTTATGAATGTGGTGGTTACGTCCAAAAACCAGCGAATAGACCTCAGCCGGCTGCAGGCAGGTATTTATTTCCTTGCAGCGAAAAAGGATGATGGAGAGTCTATTAGGTTGAAATTCGTCAAGTTATAAGTCGCAACCAAAATATATACTAACGGCAAGCAAGGCCCTGGAGTGATCCGGGGCTTTTTCATTTCATCTGGCCACTCTGCCAATCTGGCCAACTATTTTTTGTAAAGAGGATAGAGATAATCAAGATAGCGGCCTGATGCACAAAAATAAGGATCACCGTTTCCCGGTGACCCTTTGGTATTTGTAATTTGCTTTTTGCCCAAAGGGCTCTGCGAGGAATTTGGTATCCTAAATATGTATTGCCTCCCCATAAGCCACCTCAATCGCATCTTTAATGCTTTCGCTGATGGTTGGGTGTGGGTGAATAGCATTCAGCACTTCATGATAAGTGGTTTCTAGTTTACGGGCCGTTACGGTTTCCGATATCATCTCAGTCACATTATAACCAATCATATGCGTACCCAGCCATTCACCGTACTTGGCATCAAAGATCACTTTGATAAATCCTTCTGTATGTCCGGCAGCAGAAGCTTTACCACTGGCACTCAGCGGGAACTTGCCCACTTTTACTTCATAACCCTGCTCCTTTGCCTGTTTCTCTGTGTAGCCTACGGAAGCAATTTCCGGAACGCAATAGGTACAACCAGGTATATTGTTGTAATCAATCGGCTCGGGCTGATGATGATATTTATTCTCGTTGTAACCGATAGCTTCCACACATACAATACCTTCTTTACTGGCAACGTGGGCTAATGCCTGGCCGGGAGAACAGTCTCCAATGGCATAAATGCCCGGCACACTGGTCTGACCAAATTTATCCACTACTATTCTGCCTTTGTCTGTTTTCACTGCCAGCTCTTCCAAACCGATACCTTCAATATTAGCAGCCACACCCACAGCACTCAGTAATACATCCGCTTCCAGTACCACATCGCCAGTGGCGGTTTTTACAGTCGCCTTCACCCCATTACCCGAAGTATCCACTGCAGTTACTTCTGCGCTGGTCATGATAGTAATGCCATTCTTTTTATAGTTCTTTTCGAGTTCTTTGGAGATCTCTTCATCTTCCACGGGTACAATCCGCGGCAGAAATTCTACAATAGTAACTTTCGTTCCCATGGTATTGTAGAAATAGGCAAACTCCACTCCAATGGCGCCGCTTCCCACCACGATCATTGATTTGGGCATTTGCGGCAGTACCATCGCTTCCCGGTAACCGATGATCTTGGTACCATCAATCGGCATACTTGGTAGTTGGCGGCTTCGGCCACCTGTGGCGATGATGATATGTTTGGCTTCTACAGTTTGTTTATTGTTATCAGCGGCGGTTACTTCCAGTTTTCCTTTGGCCACTATTTTACCAAAGCCCATGATAACATCGATCTTATTTTTCTTCATCAGGAATTGCACCCCTTTGCTCATTTTATCGGCCACGCCACGGCTTCTCTTTACAATACCTTCAAAATTGGGCGTACCTGAAGCTTCAATGCCGAAACTCGCTGCATGTTTAATATCGTCAAACACCTGGGCACTCTTCAGCAGCGCTTTGGTAGGGATACAGCCCCAGTTAAGACAAATACCGCCAAGGCTTTCTTTTTCAATAATTGCTGTCTTAAAACCCAGCTGGGAAGCCCTGATAGCCGCCACATAACCGCCGGGACCACTTCCAAGAACCACTACGTCGTATGCCATGATAAGTTGATTAGTTAATTAGGTGATAAGTAATGAGGGGCGAAGTTATTCCAAAAGGGGCAATTGGGCAAAAAGGGCAGCTATTCCGCTGTCTATCTGTTTTTAATGCCGTTTGAAAAAAAACAAGGGGTACTATGGCCACCTTTGATAATTTAGAGGTTTATAAAGTATGCGGATATTATTTATACTTATTATACTGTTGATTAACGGAATGATCTGTTTGGCGCAGCCGGGCAATGACCGCTTTGTCAGGCTTTCCATCTTCACAGAGAGCCGCACGCCAGTTCCTTACGCCACAGCAGAATTGCTTAGAGCAGATTCCTCTCTTTTAAAAACAACCATTTCGGATTCATCTGGCATCGCCGGATTTGAAGGACTTCCTTCCGGTAAGTATTATATCAGGGTGCGGCTTATCGGCTATCAGTCACAATCAACTGCCCTGTTTGATCTGGTAAAGAATCTCAATTTGACAGAAACGATGATCCTGAAACCAGAGGGAACCTTGTTGCAGGATGTTACCGTGACGACTAAAAAGCCGATGGTCCAGTTTTTACCCGACAAGACAGTGATCAATGTAGAGGCAGGCATTACCAACGCAGGTGCCACAGTAATGGATGTATTGGAAAGATCACCGGGCATTACTGTTGGCCGGGATGGCACCATCAGCATGAAAGGGAAGCCATCGGTAATGGTCCTCATTGATGGAAAGCAAACGCAACTGAATGGCGCTGAGTTGCAGGCCTATCTTGCAGGAATGAATGCCTCTTCGGTAGATGTTATCGAACTGATAGATAACCCCGGTGCTAAGTATGATGCGGCTGGAAATGCAGGTATCATCAATATCAGGACAAAGAAGAACAAACAAAAAGGGTTCAACGGATCTGTGAGTTTAAGCGCAGGACAGGGTTTTTATTTTAAAGAAAATGGCAGTCTTAATATTAACTATCGTACGGGTAAATTGAACCTGTATGTTAATTACAGTATGCGGAATGGCAGAGAAAGAATGACAATAGATGCCCTGCGGAAATATTTCAACATGAACGGAGAGGATTCTTTGTTGCTGCAACAACCGAATGTGACCACTACAAAGATCAATTCGCATAATTTGAAGATAGGTGCCGATCTTTTTGCAAGTAAGCAAACAACGCTTGGTGTGGCCTTAACCGGCAATTTTAATGAACGTAAGATCAGTAGTTTTAGTACCATCGACTGGATGTCGCCCGCCTATGTGATCGATTCAACAATAAACACATTTGGCACCCGGAACATTGACTTTAAAAGGGCCGGGGTCAATTTTAACGGCCGTCATATCTTCCAGGATAATGGCGAACTTTCTGTTGACATTGATTTCATCGGGTTTGATATCAATGGCGATCAGTATTTTGAAAATCAGCTCACGACGCCGGGTAGTATTGCGTTCGTTACGAAAGGTGATATTCCTTCTAACCTGGAAATCTTTACTGCCAAATTTGATTATTTAAAACGGTTTAAAAAGCTGCTGTGGGAGGCTGGCCTGAAGACAGCCAGTACGAATACCGATAATCTTGCTGAGTATTCTTTTTTTGATGGCATTGCCTGGCAAACTGACCTGAGCCGGAGCAATCATTTTTTGTATGATGAAAAAATACATTCTGCCTACAGTAGTCTGGATGCAGAGAAAGGTAAATGGCATTGGCAGGCGGGGCTTCGTTATGAGTTTACTACCTATAAGGCAGATCAACTGGGTAATGCAGTGATAAAAGACTCCTCCTTCCAAAAAAAATACGGAAGCCTGTTTCCTTCAGCCTTTGTTTCTTATGCAGCAGATACAAGTAATAGTTTTACCCTTCGTTTTGGCAGGAGGATCGACAGGCCGCAATTTCAAAACCTGAATCCCTTTCTTGTTACCATCAATAAATATACTTTTGAAGGGGGTAATCCTTTTATCCGGCCACAATACACCTGGAATGTGGAGTTATTGCACACTTATAAGCAGATGCTGACGACCGGCATTTCATACAGCTATTTAAAGGATTACTTCTCACAGATATTCATCATTGATTCCAACAGCAGCAACGTTAATAAGAACATTATCATTTATACCCGGGGAAATGTGGGTAAGTTTCAGAATATCGGGCTGTCTGTGAGCCTACAGTTGCCTGTGACAAAATGGTGGAACCTTACCTCCGTAGTGGTATTTAACCATAAAGTGATCGAAGGGGTGATATGGACGCCATTTAAAGCCACCGTTAACCAGGTAAACATTAATATCAATAACCAGTTTCAATTTGGTAAAGGCTGGGCAGCCGAATTAAGTGGTTATTACCTGTCAAACAGCCAGATTGATTTACAGGAAACATTGACCCCGCAGGGAGAAATGGGGGCCGGTATTTCAAAGAAGATACTAAAGGGCAGTGGTACACTTCGCCTGGCTATCAGGGATATATTTTATACCCAGAACTACTCCGGCTACTCCCGGTTTCAAAACTCGGATGAACCTTTTGAAGTAAAATGGGACTCCCGGGTGGCCCGAATCACCTTTACCTGGCGATTTGGCAAAGCCATGAAGCCTGTAAAACGGTCCGGGGGAGGCGCTACCGAAGAAACGGAGCGGGTAGGTTCCGGAAACTGATACCGTTGCCTTTATTTTGGCCTGAAAACCAGCAGATAGGGTCTTTCCACCGGTTGTTAAGAAAAAAAGGGCCATGAGGCAAAATTGTTAATTATTCATTCTTAATTATTCACTAATTCCCCTACCTTTGCCGTCCGAAAAATTGTATCAATTATGGCAAGAGTATGTCAGGTTACAGGTAAAGTTCCGGTGCGGGGAAACAAAGTTTCTCACTCCAATATCAAAACAAAGCGTCGTTTTCTGCCCAACCTGCAGAAGAAGCGTTTTTACCTGGCCGAAGAAGATAAATGGATAACCTTGAAATTATCAACCACTGCAATTCGCACCATCAATAAGAATGGACTGCTGAGCGTAGTGAAAGAGTTGAGAGCTAAAGGAGAGAAAATCTAATTAATTAATTTGAAAATGTGGAGATGAGGGTAACCCACATCTTCAAATCATCAAATTAGCAAATTATCAAATTAATAAAAAATGGCAAAGAAAGGTAACCGTGTACAAGTAATACTGGAATGCACTGAACACAAAACAAGTGGCAAGCCCGGCACCAGCCGTTATATCACGGTAAAAAACAAGAAGAACAACCCGGAGCGTATGGAGTTGAAGAAATTCAATCCCATTCTGAAAAAAGTAACTGTTCACAAAGAAATCAAGTAATTTGACATTTTGACAATGTGCCAATATGAAAATGCGGCACTGGT